>NZ_LGKN01000008.1 GCF_001306175.1 Ardenticatena maritima | reverse complement strand
CTCAGGAACGCGGGCTTAGAAGTCCATCGGCGGCGTGCCGGCGTCGGCCTTTTCCTTTTCGGGCAGGTCCGTCACCAGCGCTTCGGTCGTCAGAATCATCGCGCCGATGCTGGCCGCGTTGAGCAACGCCGAGCGCGTCACCTTCGCCGGGTCAATGATGCCCGCCTTCACCATGTCCACGTATTCGCCCGTCAGCACGTTGAAGCCGATGTAGGGCGTGTTCTTTTCGGCTTGCAGGCGGCGGACTTCACCGACCACCACCGCACCATCCAGACCGGCGTTCGCCGCCAGCTGGCGGAGCGGTTCTTCGAGCGCACGGCGCACAATCTTCACACCGGTGGCTTCGTCACCTTCCAAGCCAAGGTTGTCGTCCAGCACCTTCTGCGCGGTGAGCAGCGCCACACCACCACCAGGCACGATACCTTCTTCCACGGCGGCGCGGGTCGCGCTCAGCGCGTCTTCCACGCGATGCTTCTTTTCCTTCAATTCGGTTTCCGTGGCGGCGCCCACGCGGATGATCGCCACACCACCAGCCAGCTTCGCCAGGCGTTCTTGCAGTTTTTCGCGGTCGTAGTCGCTGGTGGTCGTTTCGATTTGCGCCTTGATCTGGTTGATGCGCGCCTTGATGTCTTCGGGCTTGCCTTTGCCGCCCACAATCGTGGTATCGTCCTTCGTGACGACCACCTTTTCAGCGCGGCCCAGGTCCGCCAGCGTAGCCGATTCGAGCTTGCGGCCCAGTTCTTCGCTGATGACCGTACCGCCGGTCAGGATGGCGATGTCTTGCAGCATGGCTTTGCGGCGTTCACCGAAGCCCGGCGCTTTCACGGCCACCACGTTGAAGGTGCCGCGCAGCTTGTTGAGCACCAGCGTCGCCAGCGCTTCGCCGTCCACGTCTTCGGCGATGATGAGCAGGTTGCGGTTGCCGCTCTGCAAGACCTTTTCGAGCACCGGCACCAGGTCTTGCGCGCTGGAAATCTTCTTGTCGTGAATCAGGATGTAGGGGTTTTCAAGCACCGCTTCCATGCGGTCGGCATCCGTCACGAAGTAGGGGCTGATGTAGCCACGGTCGAACTGCATCCCCTCGACGTATTCGACTTCCATGTCGAGGCCGGTCTTGCTTTCTTCGACCGTGATGACGCCGTCCTTGCCGACCTTTTCCATCACGTCGGCGAGCAGTTGGCCGATTTCGGGGTCGTTCGCGCTAATCGTCGCCACGTGCGCGATGTCGTCGCGGCTTTCGACGTCGACGGCGATTTCGCGGATGTATTCAGCCACACGCGCCGCGGCCTTTTCAATCCCGCGCTTGAGGAGCATCGGGTTGGCGCCGGCGGCCACGTTCTTCAACCCTTCGTTGACGATGGCTTGCGCCAGAACCGTCGCGGTGGTCGTCCCGTCGCCGGCCACGTCGTTGGTCTTGGTGGCGGCTTCCTTGAGCATCTGCGCGCCCATGTTGGCGAAGGGGTCTTCCAGTTCGATTTCCTTCGCCACCGTCACACCGTCATGCGTGACCGTGGGACC
>NZ_LGKN01000007.1 GCF_001306175.1 Ardenticatena maritima | reverse complement strand
AGTCTTCGACCACCAACTCCACCGGGTGCCCCTTGATTTCCGGCTTGTCTTCCACCGCCAACTCCGCGGCGTTCTGCATGTCAATCCCCAGGTTCGCCACGTCGCCGCTCAGCCCCGCGGCAAACCCAATCCTCACCGGTTCACCCGGCGCCAACTCCACTACGCCCCACGGGTCATTGCTCACGTCCACAGCGCCTTCTTCACCGCCCATGCTTTCGCCCTCAGGCGGGAAGACGCGCACCCATTCGCCGTTCTGCACCTGGTAGATGATGATGTTCGCCGAACCACAGTCGCCTTTCTCGTCGCACGTAATCGTGCCGCTCAGACCCTGGTAGTTCTTCGTCGCACGCACCGCTTCCGCCAACGCCTTGCGCGGAATCAGCAGCGTGCCGTCTTCCCGTTCCACCGCCACTTTCTCAATCGCGTTCAGCAGCACCATCGTCGCGTCATACGCGTGCGCGTGGAACGGTCCCAGTTCGCTCGGCTCCACGCCGTACTTCTCCTTGTACCGTGCGCGGAACGCTTCCAACTCCGGCGACCCCGCCGGCAGGTCTGCAAACGTCGCATACGACCCTTCCGCCGCCCCACCGGCCGCTTCAATGTACTGGTCCGAGAACGCACCGTCGTCCGTGAAGAAAATCGCATCTTCCAGGCCCACTTCGTTCTTCTGGCTCACCAGCAACGCCGCTTCCGCCTGGAACCCACCAAAGTAAATCGCCTCCGGTGCGTTCGCCGCAATCTTCGTCAACGTCGCACGGAAGTCCTTTTCGCCAACCGTGATCCCTTCGTAGTCGGTCACTTCCCCGCCAAGACCCTCGAACGTTTCCTTGAACACGTCCGCCAGGCCCTGACCATACGCCGACCCGTCGTGAATCACCGCGACCTTCCGCACTCCCAACTCGTTGTACAGGTACTCGGCTGCCGCCGACCCCTGCACTGCGTCGTTCCACGCCACGCGGTTCACCGTCTCCAACCCGCGGCTCGTCAGCGCCACCGCCGTCGAAGACGGGCTAATCATCACGATGTGCGCCTGTTCGTAAATGTCGCTCGCCGGAATCGATGCGCTCGAGCACATGTGCCCCACAACGCCCAGGATCTTCCCGTCCGCCGCAAACTTCTGCGCCACGGCCGTCCCGCCTTCACCCGAGCATTGCGAGTCTTCGACCACCAACTCCACCGGGTGCCCCTTGATTTCCGGCTTGTCTTCCACCGCCAACTCCGCGGCGTTCTGCATGTCAATCCCCAGGTTCGCCACGTCGCCGCTCAGCCCCGCGGCAAACCCTATCTTCACCGGTTCTCCCGGCGCCAACTCCACCACACCCCACGGGTCTTCCACTGTCGCGGCTTCCCCGCCGGTCTGCTCCGTGGTTTCCCTGCCGGCTTGCGGTTCTTCCGTCGCCGTCGTCTCTTCACCGCCACCACCACAGGCGGCCAACGCCAGCGCCAGAAGCACCATCAAGGCAATGAGATATTTGCGCATAGGCCTCCTCCTTTTGCGGTTGGTTGACACAACGCAACCACGTTGGCAGAACCGTCTCAACCGCCCAGATAGGCGGCTTTGACTTCCTCGCTATCCATCAACTCGGCCGCCGGTCCGGCCAAGCGAATGCGTCCGGTTTCGAGGACATAGCCGCGCGTAGCAATTGAAAGCGCCAAGCGCGCGTTTTGTTCCACCAGCAGGACAGTTGTGCCTTGCTCGTTGATTTCCTTGATGATGTCGAAAATTTGCTGAACCAGAATCGGCGCCAACCCCATGCTCGGCTCGTCCAACAGGAGAATGCGCGGACGGCTCATCAACGCGCGTCCAATCGCCAGCATCTGCTGTTCACCGCCGGAGAGTGTTCCCCCCGGTTGTTTGAGCCGTTCGCGCAAGCGCGGGAACAGGTTGAGCACACGCTCGAAGTCTTCCTTGATACCATCTTTATCTTTACGCAAAAAAGCGCCCAGTTCCAAATTTTCGCGCACCGTCAAACGCCCGAAAATTTTGCGCCCTTCGGGACAATGCGCGATACCCATCTCGGTAATCTTGTGCGCCGGCAAGCCGTCAATACGCTGTCCTTCAAACCAAATTTCCCCTTCGCGCGGCGTCAACAAGCCGCTGATGGTGCGCAGGGTGGTTGTTTTCCCGGCGCCGTTCGAGCCAATCAGGGTGACAATCTCGCCTTCTTCCACCGTCAGCGAGATCCCTTTCAGCGCGTGAATATGACCATAGAACGTGTGAACATTCTTCAATTCGAGCACTAGTCGTCCCTCCCGCGTCGCCGTGCTTCGGCGGCCTGTTCCGTCCCCACTGTCCCAAGATACGCCTCAATGACCTTGGGATTCTTTTGCACTTCTTCGGGCGTCCCCTCGGCGATGAGTTCGCCATGGTCAAGCACGCTGACTTTGTCGGAAATCCCCATCACCACACGCATATCGTGTTCAATCAGCAGAATGCTCAGCCCCAAATCATCACACAAGCGCCGAATCAGGTCGGTCATCTCTTCGGTTTCGTTCGGGTTCATCCCCGCCGTCGGCTCGTCGAGCAAGAGCAGTTTCGGCTCGGTTGCCAACGCGCGGGCGATTTCCAGGCGGCGCTGGTAGCCATAGGGCAGGCTGGTTGCCACTTCATCCGCGGCATCCGCCATTCCCACGTATTCCAGCAATTCCAGCGCACGTTTGCGCGCCCACGCCTCTTCACGGCGATAGCGCGGCGTGTGGAAAATCGCATCAATCATGTTCGACTTGGTGCGGCAATGCGTGCCGACCATGACATTTTCCAACGCCGTCATACTCCCGAAAAGACGAATGTTCTGGAACGTGCGGCTAATCCCCAACGCCGTAATACGGTCGGGCGGGACGCCAATCAGCGAATACTTGCCGTCAAAGATGATTTCGCCCTCATCAGCCTTGTACAATCCGGTGAGACAGTTGAAAAACGTCGTCTTGCCAGCCCCGTTTGGGCCAATCAGCCCGGCAATCGTGCGGCGTTCAATCGTGAAATTGACGCGATTGACCGCCACCAGACCGCCAAAGCGTTTGGTCACCCCACGTGCTTCGAGAATGTAATCGCTCATCTGCGTGCTCCGTCTTCTCACACTCGGCTATGCCGTACTTTTCAACTCGGCTTCGTCAATCTCGATGTCTTCCATGGCTTCATGGATTTCGCGTGCACGTCGGCGCGAGGGCAACAACCCTTCGGGGCGTACCAGCATCATCACCACCAGCAAAGCCCCGTAGATGAGCAGGCGGTATTCCTGCAAGGCGCGCAACAGCTCAGGCAACCCCTTGAGCGCCACCGCGCCGGCAATCACGCCGGGAATCGAGCCCATCCCACCGATGATGATGAGCGAAAGCGCTTCAATCGAAACCAGCAACCCAAAGTCGGCGGGGAAGATGTTGCGCTGACGGGCGGCGAAAATCAGCCCGGCCAGGCCGGCAAACGCGGCACCCGTGGCAAACGCCAGCAACTTGTAATTGACGGTGTTGATTCCCATGGCTTGCGCAACGTCTTCATCTTCACGCATTGCAATCCAGGCGCGCCCAATACGCGAATTGTTGAGCCGCGCCGTCACAAACGCAACCAACACCGCCCCGATGAAAATCAAGTAGTAGAAGCGCAGCGGTGTATTGATGACAAAGCCAAAAATCTCCGGCGGCTGAATCTGCAAAATGCCCTGCGCCCCACCGGTCAGCTCAGTCTGGTTGTTCATGATGAGGCGGATGATTTCACCAAAGCCCAGCGTCACAATCGCCAGGTAGTCGCCACGCATCCGCAACACCGGCACACCCAGGATAATCCCCGCCAACGCCGCCACCATCATCGCAATCGGTAGCGAAAGCCAGAACGAAAGGTCCAGCCCATACTTTGGCGAATTGAGAAAGGCGTAGGTGTACGCGCCAATAGCGAAGAAGGCGACATACCCCAGGTCGAGCAAGCCGGCGAAACCGACCACCACGTTCAAGCCCAACCCCATCATCACGAAAATGCCAATGGTGGTGAGCACCTGGTTCCAATAGCTCCCCAGCGAAAGCGGGAAGAAGAGCGCCAGCAGAATGAAGGCAATGCCAAAGAGGCGGCGCGTGGTGGTCAGGCGTTCTTTGAGGCGCACGGCTTGCGCCGGCGCCGCCAGCGACAGGGCAATCCCGCCCAGATACCCGACAATCAGCACCACAGCACCAATGCGCAAAATGCGGTAGAGGTCATTCGGAAGCGCAAAGCCCAACGGGCCTTCCGCGAGTTCACGCAGGGCGGGCATCCACTGCCCCAAGGCGAACAAGAGCGCCGTCACCCCGCCGACGATGACATAGAGCACCAGCAAGAAGGAAGCGAGGCGGTTGCCCGTTGCGGTTGCGCCTTCGGGCAAACGAATGCGGTTCCACGCCACATTGCCGAAAGCGCCTACCAGCGCCAACACCACGCCGCCAACCACTTGCAGCACCAAACCGGTGGGCACACCGCGCCCAAACGTCAGCAGCTCCACCGTCTCAGGTGTGATATTGGCGAACACGTCGCGCAAGTTGACACGGCTCGCCCAGAAGGTGAAGAGCGCCAGCAAAACCGTCATCGTGGCGCCGGCCACGGCAGCCGACAGCGCACCTTCGCCAATCTGTCCACCATCACGGCGAACCGTTCGCATCACATACGCGCCCACCCACACCCCAAAGAGCGCAAAAATCATATTCGGCACACTGACACCCAGCAGGCTATTGGCGGCAAACGCCCCATACAAGCCCACCAGCACGACGAACAGAAACACAACGCCAAAAATCAGACCGTCGCGGATTCCCAATCGCACGTTCCGCATGGTGGTTTGTCTCCCCAACTAGGCTCGCTTTTCAGACAACACTTCACCCAACAGACCCGTCGGGCGGAAGATGAGCACCAACACCAGCAAACTGAACGCAATCACGTCCTTGTACTGCGACGGAATACCCAGCGCCGTCGGCCCCAGGGATTCCGCCAACCCCAGGAAGAAGCCGCCGAACATAGCGCCGGGGATGTTACCAATCCCCCCCAACACCGCCGCCGTAAAGGCTTTGATTCCGGGGATGAAGCCGATGAAGGCGTTGACCTGGCTATTGTGGAAGCCCAGCATCACCCCGGCGGCACCCGCCAGCAGCGAACCAAGCATAAACGTTTGGACAATCACGCGGTCAACGTCAATCCCCATCAGCGCGGCGGTGTCTTTGTCTTCAGCGACCGCGCGCATGGCTTTCCCCAACTTGGTGTATTGCACCAACAGGTACAAGCCAATCATCAGCAAAATCGAGGTGACGAAAATGAGCACACCGGTGCGCGGCACAAAAATCCCCGATTCACCCAGGCGGAAGCCCCCTTCAATGACACTCGGCTTCACATACACCCGCAACTTGGAACCGAAGATACGCAGCGCCGCATTCTGCAAGAAAATGGACGCCCCAATAGCGGTAATCAGCGGCACAAGGCGCGGCGCACGCCGCAACGGACGATACGCCACCCGTTCCAGGGTAATCCCGGCCAGCATGGAAACGAGCATCCCCGCGATGAACGTAATCACCAGCGTCAAAATCGGGTTCGTTTCCATAAAGCCGCGCGCATTGAGGAACGTCAGGGTGAAGTAGCCCGCATACGCCCCCAGCATCATCACTTCGCCGTGGGCAAAGTTAATCATGAAGAGAATGCCGTACACGAGCGTGTACCCCAACGCAATCAGGGCATAGACACCCCCAAGAACAAGCCCGTTGACCAGCTGGAACCCCCAAATGGTCGCCGTCAGCTCTTCTTGGGTCGTCAGAACAACAAAAATACGGTAGAGAATGACCAGCAAACTAATGCCACCCAACCCCCAAAGAATGAGCGTGGTGAAGTCGGGCATCGTTCGGGCACGGCGTGAGGCTTTGATCGTCATACGCTCCCCCTACGATTTCCCTACAACACGGAGACGGCGCGGATTATAATCGTTCGCAAAGCAAATTGTCAAACGTCTCCAGCGTGCGGAAACCCCGTCAACAAAACGCCTTTGCTATTTGGGCTTTGCTCTCCCCTTCAACCATGCTACCATATCGTGCCGCCGCCACTCTGCTGGCGGCGAATCGTTGTGCAAGCGTCAAGCAACCGAGCGCCAACCGGTGGTATCATTCAAGCACAAGGAGTAGTCAATGAGCCAGGATTGCATTTTCTGCAAAATCGTCCAGGGTGAGATTCCCGCCACGATTGTCTATCAAGACGAACTGGCGACCGCCTTTCGCGATATCAACCCGCAAGCGCCCATGCATGTGTTGGTGGTGCCCAATCGGCACATTGACGATATCACCGCCCTGAGCGAGGCGGATGAGCCACTGGCGGGGCATCTCCTGCGTGTAGCGGCGCAAGTCGCCGCCCAAGAGGGGCTTGCCACACCCGACCGCGGCTTCCGCGTACTCGTCAACTATGGCGATGAAGGGGGGCTGGTCGTGCATCACCTGCACGTACACGTGCTGGGTGGGCGCAAAATGGGGTGGCCGCCAGGCTGAGCAACGACAACACCATCATACAACGACAGCATACGGGGGAAACAATGAGCCTGAAAGAACGTTTGCAACAAGACCTGAAAGAAGCCTTGCGCAATCGTGATGACGTGCGCCGCAACACCATTCGATTGCTGCTCACCGCCATCAAAAACGCCGAAATCGAACATGGCGGTGAACTGAGCGACGAACAAATCGTGCAATTGCTGCAAAAGCAAGCCAAGCAGCGGCGCGATTCCATCGAGCAATATCGGCAAGGGGGGCGCGAGGATTTGGTGGCCGAAGAAAGCGCCGAACTCGCCATCATCGAAGAATATCTGCCCGAACAATTGAGCGAGGATGAAATCCGCGCCGAAGCGCTTGCGCAAATTGAAGCCGTTGGCGCCACAAGCCCGCGCGATATGGGCAAAGTCATGGGGCCGCTCATGGCGAAACTGCGTGGGCGCGCCGACGGGGCGTTGGTGCAAAAGGTTGTACGCGAATTGTTAGCCGAACGCTCGGCATCCTAAACCTGTATGACTGAACCGCACATTGCCATACCACTCCCACAACAAAAAACGCCGCCCACATCACGCCTGACCTGGCGGCAGACCTCTATCGGTCTGGTGCTGTTGTTGGCGTTTTGGGCGGCTTTGCTGATTATTTTCTTCGCAAACGACTTTATCGGGGCGCGACCACTCAAAGCGGGGAACGTCAGCCCCGTGGATATTCGCGCCCCGCGCCGCATTTCCTACATTAGTAATATCCGCACCGAACGCGCACGCGAGCAAGCCGCCAATCTTGTCGCCGACATCTACACCCCACCCGACCGCTCCATTGCCTTGCAACAATTGCGCACCGCGCAAGATATCGCCAATGTGCTGAGCAATATCCGCCAGTCGTCTTCGCTGACCTTGGAAGAGAAACGCCGCCAGATTGAAGAAATCGAACCCGTTCCCTTTTCGCCAGACGCCATTGACACCATTTTGCAACTCGATGAGACAAGATGGCAACGGGTTGTCAGCGAGGTGCAGCGTATTCTCGACCAACTCTATCGGCGCGGTGTGCGCGAAGACCAGGTGGAAGCGCGTCGCCGTGAAATCAGTTCGCAAATTAGCACGACCATGAGCGACGCCGAAAGCCTGATTATCGAAGAATGGGTCGCGGCGCTCCTGGTGCCCAACAGTTTCCTCGATATCGAAGCCACCGAAAACGCCCGCGAAAACGCCCGCCAGAATGTCCAGCCGGTTGAGGTGCATCTGGAACAGGGGCAAAGCATTGTACGCGCGGGTGAGGTGGTTCAACCTGAACACGTTGAAGCGCTCGAAGCGCTGGGACTGCAATCGTCCACCCCCTCGCGCCAGCAAATCGCCAGCACTGCCTTGCTCCTGGGGTTGCTGGTGCTCATCGTCGGGCTGTACACTGCACGGCTGCACCCCTACACGTGGCAACAACCGCGCTACCTGTTCGCCTACCTTGGCATTCTGGCAGGGGCGGCGGGGTTGGCTTCGTTGTTCCTCGATGCCGAAACGGCGCTGGTCTATCTTGTGCCGCTTTCCGCGGGCATCATGGTGCTAGCGGGTGTGCTGAGCATTGACCTGGCGATTGTCGCCAGCCTGGTGATGACGGTGCTGGTGTTCGACATGACCCGCTCCTACGAACTCAGCCTCTACACGCTTTTGGGAAGCAGTGTCGGCGCACTCGCCATGTGGCAACTCGACCGCCTGCAAGGGTTTGTGCGCGCGGGGCTGCTGGTGGGGCTGACCAACGTGGCGACGTTGCTGGTGTTTGCCCTGCGAGACACCAGCATGGAGCAATCGCTTTCCATGATTTCGCATCTGGGCGCCGCTCTGGGGAACGGGTTGCTCAGCGCCGCCATCACGCTGGCGAGTTTCTACGTGCTGGGGCAATTCCTGGGCGTCACAACCTTCTTGCAACTTTGGGAACTCTCACGCCCCAACCATCCCTTGCTGCGCGAACTCTTGCTCACCGCCCCCGGTACCTACCACCATTCGATTGTGGTGGGCAACCTGGCTGAACGTGCCGCCGACGCGATCGGCGCGGATTCGCTTCTGGTGCGTGTGGCGGCCTACTACCACGACATCGGGAAAACCAAAAACCCCGTCTTTTTCGTGGAAAACCAAACCGGCACGCTCAACCCCCACGACGAACTCAACAACCCATGGGAAAGCGCCAAAATCATCATCGGGCACGTCACGGACGGCATCAAAATTGCGCGCAAACATCGCTTGCCGCGTCGCATCATTGACTTGATCGCCCAACACCACGGGACAACCATGGTCTCCTATTTTTACCGCGTGGCGGTGCGCGAATACGGCGAAGAAAACGTAAACCCCGCCGATTTCACCTACCCCGGCCCACGCCCGCAAAGCGTCGAAGCCGCCATTCTCATGCTGGCGGATTCGGTCGAAGCCATTGCCCGCGCCGAAAAACCCGCCACCGCCGACGCCATTGACGACCTGGTCTGCTCGGTCATTGCCCAAAAATTGCAAGAAGGGCAACTCGTTGACACCAATCTGACCTTGCAAGACCTGGAACAAATCCGCCAGGCGTTCATCAAAACGCTGATGAGCATCTACCATCCGCGCATCAAATACCCAAAACCGGCACCGCGCCAAGACTTCATCAACCTGGTACACGTCCCGCTTGACGAACTAACCCCCGACGCCGAGGTGGCTCATGCTTCATCTGCACGTTGACCCACAATTTGCCGATTTGATTGACGAAGAGCGCCTGCACCGCGCCGTCGAAACGGCGTTGCGTGCCGAACAAGCGCCCCCCCATGCGGCGCTTTCACTTGTCATCGTTGGCGATGAGGAGATGAGCCGCCTGCATCTCCACTTCCGCGGCGAAGAGGGTCCCACCGACGTCCTCACGTTTCCCGCCGATGAAATGCCCGCCGAAGCCGACGAGGAAATCTACTTGGGGGATATTATCGTATGCTGGCCGCAGGCGGAGCGCCAAGCCGCCGAATACGGCGGCCACCAGCCCCATGAAGAATTGGAACTGCTCGCGGTGCACGGCGTCCTGCACCTGCTAGGCTACGACGACGAAGAGGAAACCGCCCGACGCGCCATGTGGGCACGTCAGGCGGCAATTATGGAGCAATTGGGGCTGGGGCATATTGCCCCGCGCGACGGCTCATCCACATCGTCATCCACACCCAGCACGCCGCCACACACGCGATGAACGCCGCCCCAAACGCAAACCAGAGCCGCCATGCGCCCCCCAGTGCGGCAGGCCACACGCCGGTCAAAGGCAGAAGCGACACCTGCACCAGTACGATAGCCCCGACCAGCCCACGGATAGCCGGTTGCGTTGACGGGAAGCGTTCAGCATAACGCGCCAGCAACACGACCGAAACCGTCCCCAACAAGAACCAATGCAGGTAGGGAATTCGCAAACCGACTTGCTCACCCCACATCGCCCCCGCGGGAAGGCTGGCAACCATCAAGCCCGTTGCTTTCAACACGAGGAAGAAAAGCGCCAACCGCTCAACACCGCGCACCTCGCGCCAGAGCGCCAGCGCGTACCCCACACAGCCAAGCGCCAACAGAAGCCCCCCACCACTCGCCACCCAGCGCACATGCGGCGGGGTAAGGGCAACAGGCACACCCAGCAAAAACGCCAGCGGCGCCCCCACAGCCATGCCAAGCGTCAACAGGCGCAAGCGTGGCGTCCAGAGCGCGGGGAAGCGCGCCAGCCAGACCCCCAACAGTGCAAACAAGAACCAACCGTCAGAAAAGAGGTCGAGGAAGAGGTGCACCGCCGCCGTCGTCAAAAAGGGGTCGCGCACATCAAGCGCCACAAAAGCCGCGCGCGCCCACGCCCCACCCGAAGCAAGCACCAAAAACGCCAGCGCCACATCCCACACACGGAGCGCGGGCGTGCGGCGCATTCCCCACGTCGCCCGCACGTATGCCGCTGCAAACGCATACCAGACGAGCATATGCAGGCTTGAAAAAATGGTCGCCAGCGGCAAACGCGCCTCACCCAGCGCCACAACGCCATACCCATATCGCAAAAAAAGCGCCCATGTTGGCACCGCCAGGGCAATCAGCCCCCACACCAACCGCCGCCCAAAGGGGCGCTGTGGCGCGACTGTTTCACTGATGAGAACCATGAGGAGCGGCGTCACCCAGCCAAAGTACATGAGATGAGAGTGGGCATGGCGCACATTGGGCAACGCCAAACCGCCGGGCAACGGGGTGAGCATCCCGTAGCGGTAGAAGACGCCTGTCGCAATCGCCACCACAAACAACGCTAACGAGGCATCCCATATTCGCGTCGGGCGAACCGATATGGCTTTCATGCATGCGCTCCTTCTTCAGCGTCCTTGTTCAGCGGCAAATCAAGCCGCAAAGCCACGCGCCGCGCCAGCGCCATAAACGCATCCGCCAAGGGCGAGTTTTCATCCGCCGCGACGGGACGCCCTGCATCACCGGCAAACGCCAGCGCCGGGTCAAAGGGCAATTGGGCAAGCGGCTGCCACTCGCCGCCAAGCACTTCGGGCGCAGGGCGATTTTGTGGGAAGAACAGGTGCCGCTTCCCGCATTCATCACACACAAAATACGCCATATTCTCCACAAACCCCAGAAGCGGTATATCCAATTTGTGGAACATCGTTGCCGCTTTCAAGGCGTCGTCCCATGCGACAGCCTGCGGTGTGACAACAAGAAGCGCCCCCTCAGGTCGCCCGTATTTTGCCAGCGCCATGGCAATATCCCCCGTCCCAGGCGGCAAATCCACCACCAACACGTCGAGGTCGCCCCATTCCACATCCGCCAGGAACTGACGAATGAGTTTATCCGTCATGGGACCGCGCCAGGCAATCGCCTGGTTGGGCTGCACCATAAAGCCCACCGAAATCAAGCGCACGCCATACGCTTCCGCCGTGGGAATACGCCCCCGCTGGCGGCGCGGCGGCAACGTATCCACCCCCATCATGCGCGGCACATTGGGTCCATACACATCGGCATCCAACAAGCCCACGCGCAACCCCAACCGCGCAAGCGCAACCGCCAGATTGACGCTCACTGTGGATTTGCCAACGCCCCCCTTGCCACTTCCCACAGCCAACACACGCCGAACCGTGGGCGGGCGCGCATGCGACGGGTCTTGTGATGCAGAAACCGCCTGCTGTGTTGCGTGCTCAACGCGAATTACCACATCATCGGGCAACGCCCCCAACGCCTCTTGCACCAGGCGCATCACCTCTTCCTGGCGCTGGGCGGGCAAATGCGAAAGCATCAACGAGACCGTCACCTGACGCCCTTCAACATGCACGCGCTCCACCAACCCGAAAGAAACAATGTCGCGTGTATAGCCAGGGTATGTAATGCGCTTCAACGCTTGCCAAACCCGTTGTTTCAATTCTTGTTCGTTCATCGTATCCACCCCAATGCTCGCTTGGCTTCTTCTGTCATCATGCCGGCATGCCATGGCGGGTCCCACACCAACTGCACATCCACCGCCGAGACACCATCCAACCGCCAGAGCGCCGCTTCCACAGCATCCGTCAAATAGCGCGAAAGCGGACACGCGGGCGTCGTCATCGTCATTTTGACCTGCACGCGCCCTTCCGGCGTGCAATGCACCTCATACACCAACCCCAAATCCACGATATTGACGCCCAATTCCGGGTCAATCACCTGCTTCAAAGCCTCCCACACCTCTTTTTCGGCAACCATACTGAACTCCTTTCTTCGCTTCACGTCTCTGTATGAACACCTCTCACACCGTATCATATGCGTTCTTTGGGGCGTATCTTTGAGCCAGCGCAAAGACAAGCCGTCTTTGTTGAGTAAACTGCTCAACGAAGTGATAAATATCACGATCCTATCACTTCCAAATGGAACAATGAAGGAGGCAACTCATGTCAACAGCAATCAAGGAACTCGACGTCCGCACCATTCCGCCCCGCGAGCGGCATCCTTTGATTTTCCAGACATTTGATGCACTTGCGCCGGGCGAAGCGTTCATCCTGGTCAACGACCACGACCCCAAACCGCTCTTCTACCAATTTTCTTTCGAGCGCGAGGGGCAATTTACGTGGACCTATCTAGAAGAAGGTCCTGACGTCTGGCGTGTTCAGATTGGCAAGGTATAATGCCACACGCTGTAAAAAACGCTTGAAGACCTGACAATCCTAGATGATTGTCAGGTCTTCATTATGTCAATAAAGCAAATGGAGGAAGAGAGCACCAATGAAAGCACTCTACATCGCATCCGTTTGGTTGCACATTCTGGCCGCCATGCTCTGGCTGGGTGGCATGCTCTATTTGGTGTTTGTCCTGGTGCCGGTGCTCCGCCGCCAAACGTATGGTGGTATCGCGGGGCGTTTTCTGCATGAAATGGGCGTCCAGTTCCGCAATCTTGGGTGGGTCTGTTTTGGCTTGCTTCTTGCGAGCGGCACGTTCAATCTCGCCTATCGCGGGTATGGCTGGGCGGATATCTGGAATGGGCGGCTCTGGCAAGGGCCTTTTGGGCGCGCCTTTGCCATCAAAATGGTGCTTTTCACGCTCATTCTGATTGCCAGCGCCCTTCATGACTTCTGGATTGGCCCCAAAGCCACCGCCGCCATGCGCCAAAACCCAACAGACCCCGCGACGCTACGCTTACGGCGGCAAGCAGGGCTTTTTGGGCGCTTCAACCTGCTGTTGGGGTTGCTTGTGGTCTTCATGGCGGTCATGATGGTGCGCGGCTGGTTCTAACGTTTTGACTGATTTGTGATTTTGAGAACAAACTTGCGCCAGCGCAAAGAAAGAACCGCGCAAAGCGACTATGCTCATACTCGACAACGATGGACAACAAGATGTTGAGGTGCCCCATGAGTCCCAAAATATCGCCGGATACAACTGTGGCAACGCTGTTTCAGCAAGAACCACGCCTCGCTCCCTTTTTTGTGGAAAATGGATTGCACTGTGTCGGGTGCATGATGGACATGTTTTGCACGCTGGCGCAGGTAGAAGCCTTCTACGAATTGCCCAATTTTGTCGAACGGGTACAGGCGGCGCTGCAAGCGCTGGCGTCATCAGCGCCGCTTCCCCCCACCAACCACTCGGCAACATGGGAGACGCACGATGACGCGCCGTGAACGGTTCTTTCGCGGTGCGCTGTTTGCCAGCGTCGTCGTGGGGCTGATTGCTGCGCTCGAAGGCGGCTTGTGGCGCATCGGCTGGCAGTTGCCTGGTCCGGCTGATGTGCATGGGCGCTGGGCGGCGTGGCATGGCGCACTTATGGTAGCGGGTTTCCTGGGGACGCTCATCAGCCTGGAACGGGCGGTGGCGTTGCGCCACCCTGCGGGCTATGCGGCGCCGTTTCTGGCGGGCGTCGGGGGGCTGGCGCTGGTGGCGGGCTTTTTCCAAAGCGGCCGGCTTCTGCTTCTCGGCGGGAGCGCGGGGTTGGTTGTGCTGATGTTGGTGGTAGTCCAGAAGCAACGCGCCCTGTTTACCATGACCATGCTCAGCGCCGCGGTGTTCTGGTTCATGGGCCATCTGCTCTGGCTCGTTGGGCAACCTGTTCCCGTTGTAACCTGGTTCTGGCAAGCGTTTCTGGTACTGACCATTGCAGGCGAACGCCTCGAATTGGGGCGTATGCGCCGCCTGACACGCCGCACGTCGCAGGCATTTCTGGCGGTTGCGCTCCTCTACGCGCTGGGGGTGCTCATCGTCCCCTTTGCGCACGCCGTGGGGGTGCGGCTGGCAGGTGTTGGGTTGATGGGGTTAGGGCTTTGGCTCTTGCAGTTTGATATTGCGCGGCGCACCATTCACATGCAAGGGCTGACGCGCTTCATTGCGGCGTGCCTGCTTCCGGGCTACGCCTGGCTGCTGGTCGGTGGACTGCTGGCGCTCATAGCCGGCTTTCAAGGCGGCGGCTTGCTCTACGACGCCCAACTGCATGCGGTGTTCGTGGGCTTCGTGTTCAGCATGATTTTCGGGCACGCGCCCATCATCATGCCGGCGGTGCTGGGTGTTCCCCCCTTCTACCATTCGCGCTTCTACGCGCACCTGGTGTTGCTGCATGCGTCGCTCATCATGCGTGTGGGGGGTGATGTGCTCGCCATCGTGCCCCTGCGACGGTGGGGCGGTTTGCTGAACGGGCTTGCCATCATTCTTTTCTTTGCCAATACCATGCTCGCTGTTTTGCAAGAACGACAAAAACGACGCGAAGGAGGCGCACTCCATGCCGCGTAAGGCACAGATATTCAACATCCACGACCTGGAACGCTACGACGAAGAACCGTTGACGAATGTTTTTCTGTTCCGCGAAGAGGAGTTTTGGGCCTGCATTCTCTACTTCCGCCCCGGCCAAGTGTTGCGGCGGCACAGCCACGAACACGAACATGAAGTGTTTGACGTGCTCGCCGGGCATGGCACAATCTGGCTGGATGGTGAAGCGGTACAAACGCGCCCAGGTGATGTGATTTTCGTCCCGGCGGGTGTGGAGCATGGGTTTGAAAACACGGGTGATGAGCCGTGGATCATCCGCGCCACCATTCACGAACGCACGTATGCACGTCAGGCGTTGCAACGCGCCATCCTCAAACGTCTTGGCAAACTTGAACGTTGACGCAGGAGAACGATGCCACCTGTTACACGCTGGTTCATCAAGTCCGGTTTGCTCTATTTCATCGCCGCCATGGTTGTAGGGTTGTTGCTTGTTCTGCCTTCGTCATTTCCGCTACCGGCGGCTGTCCGTGCCATGACGCCGACCTATTTTCACATGCTCATGGTCGGCTGGGTGACGCAACTCATCTTTGGCGTGGCATTCTGGATGTTTCCGACCATCGGGCGCGGCGCGCAAAAGCGCGGCGACGAACGCCCCGTGTACGCTTCATTCTGGTTGTTGAACGTGGGGTTGGCGTTGCGTGTGCTGGCTGAACCGCTCAACAGCACATCGCCCGGCGGTGTGTGGGGCTGGTTGCTGGTTGTCTCCGCCCTTCTGCAATGGCTGGCGGCGCTGGCGTATGTGGTTCACATTTGGCCGCGTGTACGCGACACCAAAAAACCACGACGCTTGGAGAAGTAGCCATGCCTCTGCTCTCGCGCGTCTACATTCGCACGGCGGCGCTCTATTTTCTGGCGGGTTTCACCGCCGGGGCGCTGATGCTGGCACACAAAGGGGTCTTTCTACACCCCATCATGTGGCGGTTGCTGCCCCTGCATATTGAGTTTTTGCTCTTTGGGTGGACATTTCAATTTGCGTTAGGTGTCGCGTACTGGATTTTGCCCCGCTTTGAGGGGGGCGCTTCGCGTGGGCCGGAAGCCCCTGTGTGGCTGGCGTATGCCCTGCTGAATATCGGGGTGGTGTTGATTGCTCTCGCCGGCTTGCGCGGCGGTGCGCCAACACTCACCCTTATTGGGCGCGTGTGTGAATTGCTGGCGGTGGTCAGTTTTGCAGTCAACGCCTGGCCGCGCGTCAAGCCGTTTCGTGTGGATGCGCACGAGGGGCTTGTTCGCAAATGAAATGAAAGTGTGAAGATGAAAAAACGCCCTGTCAGGGCTTCATGCAACCTGACAGGGCTTTGTTGTTGTTATGCCAGAAAGGTTTACGCGGTTGTGCGTTCCGCCTGCGCCAAATGTTCGCGAACAATGGCGGCAAGCGCTTCAATAAAGCGCGGCGCGGTGTTCATCGAAGCCATACGTTCCAGGTGCAAGCCATGCGCTTCGGCAATCTGCCGCGCTTCGATGTCAATGTCGTAGAGAATTTCGACATGGTCTGCCACAAAGCCCACCGGCGCAACAAGCACCGCTGTTTCACCCTGCGCCGCCAGTTCAGGAAGCACGTCGTTGATGTCGGGTCCCAGCCACTTGGTGTTGCTTGCCCCCGCACTCTGATAGCAGAAGAGCCAGCGGTCTTCCGTCCAGCCGAGCTGCTCAGCGACCAGCCGCGCCGTCGTACGCAATTGGGCGTCGTAGGGGTCTCCCTGTTGCATGATGGCGGCGGGCAAACTGTGCGCCGTGAAGAGCAGTTTGACGCGCTCGCGTTCTTCGGGCGCAAATTTTTGCAACGCCTCGCGAATATGCTCGGCAACGGCTTCGATGTAGAGAGGATGGTCTCCCCAGTGGCGCACATACGTGATGTCCAGGTCAGCGCCCAATTCGGCCACCGCTTCCTCAACCTTCTTGATGTAGGCGCCGATGCTCATGCGCGAATAGTGCGGCGCCATCACCAACGCGACGACGCGCTGCACGCCGTCCGCCACAATCTGCTCGACGGCTTCGCGAATGTAGGGGAACCAGTGGCGCATGCCCACGTAGGGCTTGAAGGTGGCGCGGTTGTCAGCGTTCAAGGCGGCGGCAAGCGCTTCGGCTTGGGCGCGTGTGATATCCAGCAGGGGCGAACGCCCCCCAATCAGCGCATAGCGCTCGCGAATTTCTTCCACCAGTTCGGGGGGCGTCGCGCGACCGCCGCGAATGTCCAGCAAGTAGGGTTCGATGTCGTCCAGTGAATTGGGTCCACCGTATGCCATGACCAGCAAGGCGATGGGGTCTCGTTCGCTCATGCTTGCTCCTCTCTTTCATGTGTTGGCGAAACAACACGCCATTCGTGCACAAAATCCACCAACCGCGCGACGTTGTCAATCGGGGTTTGGGGCAAAATACCATGCCCCAAGTTGAAGATATGGCCGGGGCGACCACCCGCGCGGCGCAAAATATCCTCAGCGCGGCGGCGCAGTTCAGGCCAGGGCGCCATCAGCGCGATGGGGTCGAGATTGCCTTGAATGGCACGGTCGTATCCGATACGCGCCCAGGCGTCGTCCAGGTGGATGCGCCAGTCAATGCTGATGACGTCGCCCCCTGTGGCGCGTATCTGTTCGAGCATGCCGGCTGTGCCCGTGCTGAAATGGATGACGGGCACACCGGTTTGGCGCGCCATGTCGAGCACACGGCGCGAGTAAGGTTGGACATACTCGGCGTAATCGTTGGGGGTGAGCGCCCCCACCCAACTGTCGAACAACTGCAACGCTTGCGCCCCCGCCGCGGCTTGCGCTTGCAAATACGCGCCAATCACCTGCGCCAACTTGTCCATGAGGCTGTGCCACGCCTGCGGTTGGGCGTACATGAAGGTTTTGGTCAGGCGGTAGTGGCGCGATGAACCGCCCTCAATGGCATAACTCGCCAGCGTGAAGGGCGCACCTGAAAAGCCAATCAGCGGCACGCGCCCATCCAACTCACGCCGACAGAGCCGAATCGCCTCGATGGTGAAGGGAGCGATTTCCTCAGCGTCTGGTACGCGCAACGCGGCAACGTCGTCAGGCGTGCGGATGGGGTTGTGAATAACAGGACCTTCCCCCTTCACAAATTCAAGTTCCAGCCCCATGGTCTCCAACAGCGGCAAAATGTCCGCAAAGATGATTGCCGCGTCCAGGTCAAAGCGGCGCAGGGGCTGCAATGTGACTTCGACAGCCAGTTCCGGCGTCTTGATCATCTCCAGGATGGGATGTTTTTCGCGCAAGGCGCGATATTCAGGCAAAAAGCGTCCCGCCTGGCGCATAAACCAGACGGGGGTGGTATCCACGGACTCGCGCCGACAGGCACGGAGAAAACGGTCGTTCATATCGGGTTATCGCTCCTTCCTAGAAAAGTGCCAGCGTCTCTTCGGCTGGGTGATAGACGGCGGTAAAGATGGGTGTATCGCGTTCGGTGTACTTGCGGGCGTCGCTTCCGCGCAATTCCATCACCAGGTCCGAAAATTCGTTCAGGTCGTCGGTTTCATAGGTGACGATGAATTCCTGGTCAGCAAGCCCAAACGAATAGAGCAACAATTGGGTGATTTGCGGGTATTGTTTCCCAATGCGAATATGCTCGTTCATCATCCCCTGGCGCGTATCGCGGCGCAGCAAGTACCAGTCTACGGTTTTCACGAAGGGATAGACGACCATGTAGCGCTTGCGTTCTTCGGCGAAGGGGTCAATCTCTTGCGCGCTGCGCTCACTGCGCGAGTAAATGGATGGCTTGGTGAAGCCCCACATGGTGAAGGTGGGGGTCAGCCAGCGGCGCAACGGGTTGGTTGCTCGCGCAAAGCGTTGGAAGAATTCCGCCGCCACGCCCACTTCCTCGGCGTTGCAAGCGCTCCAGACCATGATGTCGTGTTCATGGCGGGCGGGATAGACCTGGTAAATATCCACACGCTCGGCGGCTTCACGCAAGCCCGCCAGCAATTGCGCCCGAATGGGGGCTTTTTGCTCTTCGTCCAGCGCATAGTAAGCATCCGTGAAACGGAAAAAGGCAAAGTGATTCAACGTCCGAATGCGGCTCATAAACCGTGTTCCTCCCTGTCGTATTTGTTGGTCAGTCTGAGCGTGCCGCGGCGGGGTTATGCTTCCTGCAACCACCGCGCGGCGTCTTTGGCAAAGTAGGTCAAAATCAGGTCGGCGCCTGCACGCTTGATCCCCGTCAACAGTTCAAGCACCACACTCCGCTCGTCAATCCAGCCGTTGGCGGCGGCCGCTTTCACCATGCTGTACTCGCCGCTCACGTTGTACGCCGCCAGCGGCAGGTCAAACGCCTCACGCACCGCACGAATCACATCCAGATAGGGCAGTGCAGGCTTGACCATGAGCATGTCCGCCCCCTCGGCAACGTCCAACGCGGCTTCGCGCAAGGCTTCGCGCACGTTGGCGGGGTCCATTTGGTGCGTCTTGCGGTCGCCAAACTGGGGCGGCGACTCGGCGGCGTCGCGGAAGGGACCGTAGAAGGCGGAGGCGTATTTGACGGCATAGGAGAGCACCGCCACGTTGTGAAAGCCATGGCTGTCAAGCGCTTCACGAATCGCGCCCACCATGCCATCCATCATGCCGCTTGGGGCGACAATGTCGGCGCCCGCCTCGGCATGTGAGACAACCACGCGCTGCAAAATGTTCAGTGTCTCATCGTTGGCAATCTCGAAGGTGTCGCCATGTTGATGCACGATGCCACAGTGGCCATGGTCGGTGTATTCGCACATGCAAACGTCCGTCACAACCACCAACTCAGGGGCGACGTCCTTGATGAGCCGAATCGCTTGCTGGACAATCCCATCGGGGGCAAAGTTTTCGGTACCGATGGGGTCTTTGCTGGCGGGAATACCAAACAGGATGACGGCGGGGATGCCCAATGCGGCAACTTCTTCAATTTCCGCCGCCAGCATGTCCAGCGACCACTGGTATTGCCCCGGCATGGATGGGATTTCGCGCTTCACGCCGCGCCCGTGGGTGACGAAAAGCGGGTAGATGAAGTCGTCCGGCGCGAGCGTTGTTTCGCGCACCATGCGGCGTAAAGCGGGTGTCCGCCGCAACCGACGCATACGCACACGCGGAAACTGCGCGCTTGTGAGCGTTTGCGGTTCATGTTTGCGTGTCATGGCGTCCTCATCTCCACACAGATTTTGACAGTTGATTGCGCTCTGCTTTCAAACAGACAGACTACACGTTGAATACGGAGCCAAAGTTGCCGGCTTGTACCAAAACGCGCTGGTCATGCTTTCATGCACTTGACGATTTCAAGGTTTTGGCGCGCTTCTTCGCGCCTGGCTTTCCCAAACGCATTAGCGCGCCATCACGCCCGCTTGCTGTGCTTCCCACGCGGGGGGCACGTACACGCACAGCGGGTCGCTTTCCAGCGGGTCGCCCGTCGCCGCGTAGGCGCGCGCACGCGAACCGCCACAAACCTTGCGGAACTCACACACCCCACATTTGCCCTTGAAGAGGTCGGGCGTACGCAAGGCGCGGAACAACTCATGCTCACGATAGACCTGCACAGGGTCATCGCGCCGCACATTCCCGACGACGATGGGCAAGAAGCCGGCGGGGTAAATCTCGCCAATGTGGGAAATGAACATGATGCCCGCGCCGTCGCGAATACCGAAGCCCTGGCGCACGCGGCGCGGCTCCTGGTCGTATCCTTCGCTCCGTGTCCGCTGAATCGCCACACGCCGATAGTGATGCGCTTCGGTCGTTTTGATGGCAAAGGGGGCTGTGCGGCTGAAATTGTGAATCCACATCAAGAGGTCTTCGGCTTGCTGTGGCGTAATGTCGCCCAGGACGCGCCCGCGCCCCGTTGAGACGAGGAAGAAGATGCTCCACCGCTCCACGCCCAACGTCGCCAGCAATTCACCAATGGCGGGGATATCGTCATACGTTTCAGCGCATACCAGCGTGTTGATTTGAAGCGGCAAGCCTTCGGCTTTCGCCCACTTGATGGCGCGCACCGTCTGGTCGAAACTGCCCGGCACCTGGCGAATGGCGTCATGGCGTTCGGCGGTTGAGCCGTCGAGACTGACCGACATCATCCAGACGCCTACTTCCTTGAAACGCCGCACCACCTCAGGCGTGAGCGCATACGTGCCGCTGGGCGTAATCGCCGTGAGAAACCCCAGTTCGACCGCGTAGGACATCCAATCGAACAGGTCGGGGCGCTGCAAGGGGTCGCCCCCTGTGAAAACGAGGTGCGGCGGTGGTTCGCTGAATGTGCGCAGACGTTCCAACAAGCGATAGCCTTCCTCGGTCGTCAGTTCCAGGGGATGGCGGCGCGGCATTGCTTCCGCGCGGCAATGGCGGCACGCCAACTCACAAGCACGCGTCACTTCCCAGTAAATCAGCAGTGGGGCTTGATTGAAATCGCGCATAGTGCCTCCTTATTCAGACAGGACGTTTTTCAACAATGCGCCTGCGCCTTGCGCCAGCAACGCTTCGGCGGATGCCATTCCCAACGCTTCAGCATCCGCCCACGCGCCTGAACGCACATCTTCCAACACAGGCGCACCCTCAAAGCCAACAATACGTGTGCGCAACGTCAGGCGGTCAGGCGTCGCCACGGCATACGCCGCCACAGGCAGACGACACCCCGCCCCCAATCGCTGCAAGACTGCCCGCTCAGCACGCACGGCGACATGTGTGGGCGCATCGTCAATCGCCGCTAACAAGGTGCGCATCTCTTCGTCGTCTGCGCGGCACTGCACCCCCAACGCCGCCTGAGCCGGCGCGGGGAGCATCACCTCTACCGGCAAAAATGCGGTCGCGCGGTCGAGCCACCCCAAGCGCGCCAACCCCGCAGCCGCCAGCACAATCGCATCGTACTGACCATCCGCCAGTTTGCGCAGGCGCGTATCCACATTGCCGCGAATATCGGCAACTTGCAGGTCGGGGCGCACCGCGAGGAGTTGCGCCTGACGCCGCAAACTCCCCGTGCCGAGCCGTGCGCCCGCAGGCAAGGCGTCCAGCCCGCCTTCAAAGCGACTGACGAGGACATCGCGCACATCTTCACGTGGGGGAACCGCCGCCAGGCAGAGGCCGTCGGGCATCGTTGAAGGCAAGTCTTTCAGCGAATGTACGGCTACGTCAATGCGCCCATCCAGCAAGGCGGCTTCCAGTTCGCGCGTAAACACCCCCTGGCCACCAATCTGGCGCAATGACGCCGTTGAGTGGTCGCCGCTGGTCTGGATGATGACGGTTTCTATTTCGAGCGCTGGGTGCGCCGCCTGCAACAACGCCACAACGTGCGCTGTTTGTGTTCGCGCCAACAAACTTCCCCGTGTCCCAACTCGAATGCGTCTCATACGGTTTGCTCCGACGCCCGCGAGCCTTCAGCCTGCGGTAATTCAAAAAGTGTTGACAACACCTGCGCATAGAGGTCGCCGTCGCCTTCAACCGCCCGTTGCCGCAACTGCACCGTCGGCGCAGCCAGCAACTTGTTGACGACGTTATGCACCAATGTTTCCAGCACCTTGCGCTCATGGGGGGAAACATCACCCAGGCGGCGCAAGGCGCGTTCCAATTCCGCTTGCTTGATCGCGTCCGCTTTTTGGCGCAACGCCGCCAACGTCGGCGCCACACGCTGGACCGCGTACCACTCCATGAACGCACGCACCTCTTCACGAACAATGGCGGCGGCTTCTTCACGCGCCTGCAACCGCAATTGCATACTGCGGTTGACGACATCGCGCAGGCCATCCACATCAACCAGGGTCACATCGTCAATGTCGGCGCAAAGGGGGTCAATATCGCGCGGCACAGCCAAATCAACCAGCAACAGCGGGCGTCCCTGGCGCTGCTGCATCGCGGCGGCGACGGTTTCGGCATACACAACCAGGTGCGGCGCAGCGGTCGCCGAAATGACAACATCGGCTTCGACCAGCGCTGTTGGAATGGCATCGAGTGGACGAGCATCACCGCCCCATTGTTGCGCCAATTCACACGCCCGCGCCAGCGTGCGGTTTGCAATGGTGAAGTGCGTGGCGCCAAGGTCATGCAACTGCTTGGCGGCGACTTCAATCATCTTGCCGCCCCCAATCAGCAACACATGCCGCCCCTCGAGGTCGCCCAGGTGCTCGCGCACCAGCACTACGGCGGCATGGCTCACGCTCACCGGGTGGCGGGCAATCTCCGTCTCGTGGCGTACCCGCCGCCCACACGCCACCGCTGCATCAAACAGGCGGGTCAGCATCTTGCCGAGCGTGCCGGCATCACGCGCCAATTGCCCCGCCTGTTTCACCTGCCCCAAAATTTGCTTTTCGCCGGGCACCAACGATTCCAGCCCCGCGGCAACGCGGAACAGATGCTCGGCGGCGGCATCTTCGATGAATGAGCGCGTTGTTTCGACAAAATGGGTGCGCGGCAACCGATGCCACGCCGAAAGGAACCCCAATGCGGCGGCTTCCATCGCGCGCGGGTCGTCGCCGTACAACACCACTTCGACGCGGTTGCAGGTGCTCAACAAGGCGGCTTCGGTAATGGCTGGTGAAGCAACCAGCGTTTGCAACGCCTGCGGAATGTCGGTTTCGCGAAACGCCAACCGTTCACGGATTTCGACAGGTGCGGTTGTATGATCAAGTCCCAGCAAAAAGAGTGGCACCGGTCTCTCCTCCACACAGGTTCAATTGGGGCTGAAATTTTCAAAACTATGCAAAACTAAGCAAATCAATCGTTCTTTTGCTCAAAACTGTGCGTGATTGTATGGAATGTGGGTAATTCGTCAACCCTCTTTGTCCCTTCACCCCTTCAATTCGTCATAGGCATTTTAGTGACAAATGTCACAATCTCGATTGCACGCTTGCTGATGGTGTGCATGCGAAAAAATTGCTTTTGCAGCGTTTAGCCTAACGAGCGCCAAATTGGTTCTCCCTATTCAAGCGAGCCCATACAGGAGCCTGCCAGATGTATCAGTTGCGGAAGAAAATTTGCATGCTTGGGTCATTTGCCGTCGGCAAAACCAGCCTGGTGCGCCGCTTCGTAGAAGGAAACTTCGAGCCCACGTATCGGAGCACGCTGGGCGTGCACGTCAGCCGTAAACCTGTTTCCATCGGGGCAACACATCTTGACCTGATTGTGTGCGACCTGACAGGCAATGAGCATTTCACGGGAACACAAGAGCATTACTTGCTTGGCGTTGACGGGGGAATGATTGTGTGCGACCTGACTCGGCCGGAAACCCTGGAAGCGTGGCGGCGATACACAACGCGGCTTCGCGCTGTCAACCCTTATGCGGCTTGCGTGTTGGTCGCCAATAAGTCCGATTTGACCAAACAACAAGCGATTGATGAAGCAGAACTGCATAACATGGCTGAATCCCTTGGCGCCCCCTTCTTTCTCACAAGCGCCAAAACGGGTGAAAATGTTGAGGAAGCCTTCATGGCGTTGGTGCACCAGACACTGAAACGAACGCCTGTGCTGTTGTAATTGTGTTTGTAATCTTTTACGGCTACAGTTTGCAATAGTCCTTGCCAGTATTTTGGTAATTTTTATATCAACCCATTTGGCAAAGGGAATACATTTTGGGTACGTACAACATGCAACAAGGTCTGACCATGGCAGCAGACGACACAAAACAACGCCGAACCAAGGTTCTTATTCTTGAAGATAACCCGACACACCAAAAATTGCTTGAGTGGTTTCTGGCGAAAGAACCATTTGAGATTTTTCTCGCACAGTCCACCGAAGAAGCATGGTCTTATCTTGAAACAGAGTCTCCACGCATCTTGATTGTTGATTGGCTCCTGGAAGATGAATCAAGCGGTCTGGATTTTGTGCGAGCGATTCGCGCACGCAATCTCCCTTACTACACCTACATCATCATGGTGACTGCCAAGAATAGCAAAGCGGAACTCGTCGAGGCGTTGGAAGCCGGCGCCGACGATTTCATCAGCAAACCGTTCGACAGCGATATTTTGCTGGCACGTGTCCATATTGGGCAACGCATTGTGCAGTTGGAAGATTCATTGCGGCAAAACATTGCTGAAATGGAGCAGTTGGCCACATACGACATGCTGACGCACCTCTTGAATCGCCGCGCCGCCACCGAGCAGATAACCGCTGTGCTCGAACGGGCGAAACGCGAGCGCACCCCTGTGGGGTTCTGCATGATTGATATTGACCATTTCAAGCAGGTGAATGATACGTTTGGGCACCTCGCCGGGGATGAAGCCCTGCGAACGGTCGCCGCTCGACTGACGACCAGCGTGCGCCCTTACGACATCGTGGGGCGTTGGGGTGGGGAAGAGTTTGTTGTTATGTTGCCTGATACGCCCGCTGAACAAGTTGCTGAAATTGCGACACGCTTGCTCAACGCTATTCGGAATGAACCCATCCGCCTCAATGAGCAGACAACCATCAACCTGACGGCCAGCATTGGCGCGCTTGCTATTCAAACGCCTGAACAGTCGCTGGACGAATACATCGCCTTGGCAGACAACGCCTTATACGAAGCCAAAAGCGCCGGGCGCAACCGTGTGGCCTTGAAACATCTCGACAGGTAGCCCTCAGGCGTTTTCGCGCCACCAATCGCGAAATGGACGGGACGCCAGCGCAGGCAAATCGCGCTCCCCCGCCGGATGCCAGCGCCCCGGCAAACGGATTTGCCCATCTCGCAGGAACAGCCGTTGCCCCGTAGCCGCCAGGCGGCGCACCAGGCGCAACAGGCGCGGATGCGCCAGTACCCACGCCGCCAGCCGTTCCCCCACACGTTCGTACCATGGCACCAGCCGCCGCTCCACTTCAACCGCGCGCCATTCCAGCAACATACGCGGAATGTCAATGCGCGCGGGGCAGACATCCAGGCACGCGCCGCACAGGGTGCTGGCTTGCGGCAAGCCGCTCATAGCCTCCACGCCAAACAACAAAGGCGCCACAATCGCCCCAATGGGACCACTGTACGGATTGCCATAGGCATGCCCGCCAGCCTCACGGTACACGGGGCAGACATTCAAACACGCCCCACACCGAATGCATTGCAACGCCTCTTCAAAAGGCGACGCCAGCGCCCGACTGCGCCCATTGTCCAGGATGACGATATGCACTTCGCGCGGCCCGTCGGGGTCTTCCGCACGGGCGGGACCTGTGATGACGCTGGTGTAGATGCTCATGGGCTGACCTGTGGCGCTCCGTGCCAACAACGCCAGCCACGCGGCAGCATCACGCCAGGTGGGCACAATCTTTTCGATACCCATCACCGCCACATGCACAGGCGGCACGCTTGTGACCATGCGCCCGTTGCCTTCATTCGTCACCAACACGACGCTCCCCGTTTCGGCAACGGCGACATTCACCCCTGAAATGCCAATCCCCGCCGCCAAAAACTTTTCGCGCAACAAACGGCGCGCTTCGGCGGTCAACACGCCCACATCGTCGGGCGGCAGGGGGCGGCCAACCTCGCGGCTGAAAAGCGCGGCCACTTGTTCGCGCGTTTTGTGAATGGCGGGCCCGATAATGTGTGAAGGTGGTTCGTGCGCCAACTGGATAATCCACTCGCCCAAGTCGGTTTCGACGGGCTGCACGTTGGCGGCCTCCAGGGCGTGGTTCAAATGAATTTCTTCGGTGGTCATGCTCTTGCTTTTGACGGCTAAGCGCGCGCCATGCTGTGCCGCCAGCGCGGTTATCAGCCGCGCCGCATCTTCGGCTGTCTCGCACCAATGCACCTGAGCCCCCGCCGCCAAAGCATTCTGCTCGAACGTTTCCAGATGCTCCGCCAAGCGTGCCAGCGTTGCCGCACGCACACGTTTGAAGTGGTCGCGCAGGGCGTCGGCGTCGGGCAGTTCCGCCAATGCGCGCGTGCGCCCTTCGCGAAACTTGGCTGTGGCGCGTTCCAGCGCGCCCTGCATGCGCGCATCAGCAATCGCTTCGGCGGCTTTGCGGCGAAAATCATCTACCGAGACCATGTCATGCCTCCAGGGAAGCGGCTAAAAGCGTGGCAATGTGCTCAATGCGGACACGCTCACGCGCCAGCCCACGCATTTGCATCAGACAACCGGGGTCGGCGGTGGCGAGCACGTGTGCGCCTGTGTCGGTCGCCTGCGCCAACTTCTCCGCCGTCATCGCGTTCGAGACTTCGGGCATGCGCACCGAAAAAAGCCCTCCAAAGCCACAACAGCGGTCTGGTTCCTGCATTTCCACCAGGTCGTACCCGGCGCGGCGCAAGGCATCGCGTGGCGGTTCACGCAAGCCCAGCAGGCGGCACATGTGGCATGAATCGTGGTAGGCGACCCGCACGCCAGCGACACGTCGCGGGGGGTCCCAATCGAGGACCTGTGTCAAAAACTCGCTCAATTCGTAGGTCTTGGCGGCAAGTTCGCGGGCGCGATGCGCCCACCCCGGCCGATCGCCCAGAAGATGAGGGTACTCAACGCGCAACATGGTGGTACACGAACCGCTCGGCGCGACAACGGCATCAAACGGTTCAAAAGCGGCAATGGTGCGCTCGGCCAAACGGCGGGCTTCGGGGCGAAAGCCACTGTTGAAGAAGGGTTGCCCACAGCAGGTTTGCGCTTCGGGGAAAACCACCTCGCACCCGGCGGCGCGCAAGAGGCGCACAGTTGCGATGCCAATCTCCGGCATCACCTGGTCGACCAGACACGTGACAAAAAGCGCTACACGTTGCATAGAGCCGTGTCCTTTGGTTGAACGCACCTTGGCTTGAAAAGCGCGACCCGACAAGTCGGCGGTTTCTTGTCGGGTCGCATGTTCACGCTTCGGGGGTGTCGTCGCCCTGCCGGCGAGCGGTTTCGGCTTCCATGCGCCGCTTGGTTTGGCGCATCAACCGCAAGCCTACATAGAGCGGGAGCCCAACCAGAAAAATGGAAATGAGCCACAAGATGAGCACATAGTTCGCGGGGTCGCCCAAGCCGGCTTTGATGAGGGCGTTTGTGCGTAGAAAAGCGGCGCACCAGCAAAGCCCCCCCAGCACGGCGATGCCCACCAGCCCACTGCCAATGTAGGCGCTGGTGGGCATGCGCTGCTTCTTTTTTGGCGGTTGCGGTTCGGTCATGCTCTGCCTCACGGATAAATGTGGTCCAGCATGCGCGGGAAGGCGATCGTTTCACGCACATGCGGCAACTTGCAAATCCATGCGAGCGTGCGCTCCACACCCAGGCCAAAACCGGCGTGCGGCACAGACCCATAGCGGCGCAAGTCAATGTACCACTCGTAGGCTTCGCGCGGCAGGTTGTGCTCGCGCAAACGCTGTTCCAGCAACTCCACCGAGGCAATGCGCTGCCCACCGCCGATAATTTCGCCATACCCCTCAGGCGCCAACAAGTCCACACTGCGGCAGACTTCGGGGCGGCCAGGCACTTCTTCCATGTAGAACGCCTTGGCTTTGGTCGGGTAGTGGTAGACGAAAACAGGTTTCTCGAACTGGCTGCTGATGGTTGTTTCATGCGGTGCGCCAAAATCTTCGCCCCACGGGAAATCTTCAAAGCCGTTGGCGTGCAAAATCTCCACCGCTTCGTCGTACGAGATGCGCGGGAAGGGGGGCGTAATCTTTTCGAGCACGCTCACATCACGTTCCAGCACTTCTTCCAACTCGCGGCGGTGCTTTTCAAGCACAGTCTGCACCACATACGAGACCATCTGCTCGCCGACGTCCATCACATCTTCCAACGTGGCGAACGCCATTTCAGGCTCCACCATCCAGAACTCGGTGAGATGGCGGCGCGTCTTGGACTTTTCGGCGCGGAATGTGGGGCCAAAGCAATAGACTTTACCCAGCGCAAAAATGTTCGCTTCGTTGTACAACTGCCCGCTTTGCGAGAGGTAGGCCGGCTTGCCGAAATAATCGGTCTCAAAAAGCGTGGTGGTGCCTTCCACGGCGGCGGGCGTCAGGATTGGCGTATCCACATTGACGAAATCGTGGCTATCCAGCCAATCGCGAATGGCGCGGATGACCGTTGCGCGAATCCGCAAGATGGTCGCCTGGCGCGGCGAGCGAATCCACAAATGGCGGTTCTGCATCAAAAAGCCCACGCCGTGCTCTTTCGGCTGGATGGGGTAGTCAGGCTCGGCGTAGTGCACAACTTCGAGGTCGCTCACATCCAGTTCGTAGCCCCCCGGTGCGCGTTCATCCGCCCGCACCGTCCCCGTCACAATCAACGAGGATTCCTGCGTCAACTTGTCGGCGGCTTCCCACGCTTCGGGCGGCACATTCTTCTTGAACACAACCGCCTGAATGACGCCGCTCCCATCACGCACACGCAAGAACTTCAAGCGCCCCTTGTCAGTGCGCAAATAGAGCCATCCTTTCAAGGTGACGGTCTGGCCTTCGTAGTTGCCGATATCACGAATGCGAACCCATTCAGCCACAGTCTCACTCCTTCGTGGGATTTGGTTTCGGTGGTGTGGGGCGATTATAGCAAGGGTGCGCAGATGCGCGAATTGGTTTCGGCGCGCTCATGGCGTGCGCGATTTGGGGTGATAGACCAGCGTGCCCGCGAGCCGTTCCGCAGGCGTGTACGCCTCGCGAATAGCCGCTTCCATTTCAGGCGTCCAATGACGGTCTAAGCCATGCCATGCCGTATCCGACATCAAAATCAAGGCAAACTGCTGCGCCCGAATGGCATCGAGCAGGGGCTGTTGGTCCCACACGCCATCTTCCACCAGGTGCGTGTACTCAAACGGTTGCAGGTAAATCTCCTTCCCGCACACCACAAGCACACTCATCATGTCATCAGCCAGCACGGGCCCCTCTGCCGCGCAAACCAGCGCCTCCAACTGCTCGACTTCACTCGCCAACTCATGGGCAGCCCAAGAGGTGGTCTCCAAAAAGGTTGTATCTTCCCACAAGGCAAGCCCCAAGCCGGCGATCAACAACCCCAGCGGCAAGAGCCGCGCCGTCGGCGTCATCTCGCGTTGCCAGCGCACCACGCCCACACCCACAAGCAGCACACTTGCCGCGCACCATTCCAGTAAGTAATTCACATTACTGCCGACTTTCGCAATTGTGAGCGCAGAAAGACTTGCCCCCACAAAATATCCCAGCAACAGCCAACTCCTCGCCTGCCGACGACGCACATGCCGCACATGCCGCGGTACCTCCACAAGCGTAATGACCGCCAGTGGAGCCGCAAACAACAAAAGCATGTAGACCCCCAAAAGCAACCGCCACCACTCTAACCGGTTCCGGTTCGCCACGACAACATGCAGCCAAAAGCCGCCGTCCGTCCACCAGACGGCGAGCGCGCCCAGCCCCGCTACCAGAAGCGCGAACAGCGCCACAAACCGCACCGCCCAGCGCCGTTCGTGGGCGGCAAGCCAGCACAACACCGCCAGCGGCGCCGCCAGCAGGTACGACTGGCGGGTGAACGCCGCCGCTGTGAGCAACACCGCCGCGCCGATGACGCCCCGCCACGCCTGCGGCCAGCGCACCGCCCACCAGATACCCCACAGGCTGAGCGCCAACGCGAGCATATCCACCCGCCCCAGCACGCCCCAATAAAAAACAATCGGGAACGCCAGGAAAAGCGCCCCCGCCAGCGCGCCCGCCCGACGATCACCGGTCAGCGCCTGCACCAGCGCCCACACCGCCCCCGCCGCCGCGAGGCTTGCCGCCGCCGACACCCAACGCCCCGTGGCGTAGGTAAAGCCGACCACAGCCCCCACCAGCGCCACCAACATCTGGTAGAGCGGGGGGTAATTGGTGATCGTGTAGGGCGGTTCGTCCAGCGTGGGACGATAGAGCGGGCGCCCCTGCACCAGCAAGCGCGCCTGGTTCAAAAGCGGCCCTTCGCCGTAGTCGAGCGGGGCGTCTGCACGCACCGCCAGCCACACATGCACCAGAAACAGCGCCGCCGCCGCAAGCAACAGCACCAGCAGCAGCCGCCACGCCCAGCGTTCAACTCGCGCCGCCAACGACATCGCTCACCCTTCGCGCGCCGCGCGCGCCTGGCGCACAATCTCTTCGATTTGCCCCAGGTGGTCGCTATCGTGCCACAGCCCCACCACAAACGCCCCCACGGCGTTCAATTCGCCCGCCATGTCAAAGGGCACATACGTGTTATCCAGGTGCGGCTCGTCAGGCCAGACATCCAGCGTCGCCAGGCGCATACGGCGGCTCTCTTCCAGCCGGTGCCGGCACTGCGCGATGGTTCGCATGGTCTGCCAGGGCACTTCATAGCGCGAACGCCCGTGGTAGGGCACGCCGCGCGCCAATTCGGCCGCGATGAACGCCGCTTCTTCCGCCGAGGCGGTGGTGTGCACAATCACATGCCCCAGCGTCCAGGCGGCGGTTTGCTCTTCCTCCGGCGCAAAGGGGTCGTAGGCGTTGGGGTCATGCGGCACAAAGACCACATCCGCATCGGTGCAGTCCGCAATCAACGCCAGCATGGCGTCAATCATGCGGTTGGTCATCTCGCGCAGGTCGTCGCGCGTCAACTCGGCAACCCGCTCCGCCAATGATTGTTCGCCACGATTGACAGGCGCGAAAAACGCATCGAAGAAGGCTTTGCTCATGCCACACCTCCCGGTTGATTGGTCTCCGCCGGTTCATCCACTGGCTCAAACACCAACACCACCCGCCGCCCACCGCGCAGGCGTCCCATCACTTCAAACGCCCGAAACAGCAAGCCATACTTGCGCCGAAAACGCGCCAGCACCTCACGCGCGGCGGTTTCATCCGCCAGAATGCGCCCGCGCGCCGCCACAAACGGCCCTTGCGGATTGCCGCGCGAATCGCTCGGCGCAATCTGCGCCCGCCCATTCGCCCGCAAGCGCTTGACTTTGCCGCTCTCCGCCTCCGTCCAGACGTAGAGCCGCCCATCTTCGTCCAGCACGAACCAGACGGGCGTCGGCACAGGGGTGCCGTTTTTGCGAAAGGTTGTCAGGTTGATGTATGTCGCCGATTGCAAATGGTCGAAAGAGGCTGCTGGCATGGAATGACTCCTTTGATTTGCCAATTTGTCAGTGTCATATTCTTCAGTATCATTTTTGTATCAAGTTTCGTAAAAATACCAACAAACGGAGTGGAAAGATGACGCTGCCGGCGACAACTCACATTGGACCCGTCCATCTCATCGTGCGCGATCTCTCGCGTGCGCTTCATTTTTACAGCACTCTGCTCGGTTTTCAAGAAATGCAACGCCACGGTGAAACCGTCGTGCTCACCAGCGGCCCCGACCGGCCGCCGCGGCTCATTCTCACCGCGCGCGCCGACGCCGTTCCCAAACCGCCCCGCACCACGGGACTGTACCACGTTGCCATTCGTCTGCCCAATCGGCAAGAACTGGCGCGCGTGTTTGCCCGCCTGGTGGCGCATGAGTGGCGTTTCCACGGCTTTTCAGACCACAAGGTAAGCGAGGCCATCTACCTGCCCGACCCCGACGGCAACGGTCTGGAACTCTACCGCGACCGCCCCCGCGAGACGTGGCCCTGGCGCGGGGGGCAAGTCGCCATGCGGACCGACCCGCTGGACGTGAACGCGCTCTTGCGTGAAGCGCAAGCCGACGCGCGCCCCTGGACGGGCATTCACCCCGACACGGACATTGGGCACGTGCACCTGCATGTGCGCGACCTGGACGAAGCCGAGGCCTTCTATGCGGGCGTGCTTGGGCTGGACTGCACCCAGCGCGACTACCCCGGCGCGCGCTTTTTTGCCGCGGGGGGGTACCATCATCACGTGGGCACGAACATTTGGGCTGGGCAAGGCGCGCCGCCGCCGCCCCCGCACGCGGTGGGGTTGCGGTTCTTCACGCTGGTGGTGCCCGACGCGCAAGCCGTGGCGGAGATTATCGCCCGCGCCGAAGCCGCCAACGTGCTGGAAACGCGCCTCAACGCGCAAGCGGCCTTCCTCCGCGACCAATCGGGCAACCGCGTGCTCGTCGCCACGGATGAGGCCGCCGCGCTCTAACCGCGCCCCACGCCCACGCCACCCCTCGCGTCTGCGAGGGGTGATTTTTTTTGCAAGCGGTTGCTCACCCCCGATAACGTGCTTATACTGAACGCATACAACCCTTCAACAAACGGAGCGGCGCGATGCTCTTGGAACCTCTCATCGGCACAATCACCGAAGCCGTTTTCGGCTACGCCCTCGAACAAAGTGGGTTGGGCGACCGCCTGCGCCACTGGCTGGGGCGCGACCCCACCCGCCTGGCGTTCCAGACCGCCCTGCTGCATGCGCTGGAACGCTTTGCCGACCGGCACCCCGCCTGGGCCGCCTCCCTGCTAGACGAGACCTTCTTCACCGGCGAGACGGTGAGCCGCGAATTAGCCCGTTTTCTCACCCGAGATACGCCCGATGTAAATGCTATCGCCACGACATGGGCCGCCCAATTGCATGACGTGGACGAAGACCAACAAGAAAAGGCAGTTCGCGCCTTAGCCGACTTCTTGCGTTTCTTCAATGAGGAATTGAGAAAAGAAGAAGCCCTGCAACCGCTCTTCGACAGCCGGGCGTTGGAGCGTATTGCTGAAAACACCGAGGCACTGCTGGCAACCTTACGCGCGGATTACATCACCGCGCTCCGCACCGCCGAACGCAGTGTGCGCATCGCCGGAGACGTACACCACGCCGTTCTCGTCACCGGCGACCAGAACACGGTCAACTACTTCGCCGAACCGGCGCGCACACTTCCGACCGACTATGCCGGACGAGTGGAAAATTTTCTCCATGAATACCTGGGAACGCCCGACCGCCCGGTGCCTTTCGGCGGCCGCACCGCAGAACTCGCCGACCTCAGCCGGTGGCTGGAAGACGAAACCGCCCGCCCCTATCTTCTCATCACCGCGCCGGCCGGTCGCGGCAAAAGCGCCCTGCTCACCCGCTGGGCGGCCGCTCTGCAACAACGCCCCGACGTGGCTGTGGCCTTTGCCCCCATCAGCATCCGTTTCAACACCAACCTTTACGGCGTCACATTCGCTATTTTGGCGACCCAACTGGCGCAGATCTACAACAAGCCAGCCCCCCAGAAAGACGAAACGCCCGAAATGTGGCGCGCCTTTGTGACGGAAATCCTGCGCCAGCCGCCGCCCGACGGCAAACGGCTGGTGCTGGTGGTGGATGGGCTGGACGAAGCCGCCGACTGGACCCCCGGCGCCGACCTCTTCCCCACCCAACCGGCAGAGCGCGTGCGCGTGGTGGTGAGCGCGCGATTGACCGCCACCCGCCACACACCCGATAAATGGCTGGACACCCTCAACTGGCGGGACCGCGCCCAAGCTCGCACACTCGAAGGGCTAGACCAGAAGGGCATTGCCGAAGCCCTGGCCTCGATGGGCTTCCCGCTCGATGAACTGGGGCGCAACGTGGACATCGTGGAAGAACTGGCGCGTTTGACCGAAGGCGACCCCCTGCTGGTCCGCCTCTATGTGGATGACCTGTGGAAGCGAGGAGAAGACGCCGCCCGTCTGCAACCGGAAGACCTGCAAACACTTGAACCGGGCTATAAGGGCTACTTCGATCGCTGGTGGGAAGATCAACGTAAACTGTGGGGCGAGCAAGCCCCCTTGAAGGAACGAGATGTGCGCGAGGTGCTCACCCTGCTGGCTTGCGCGCTGGGTCCCCTCACCCAGGATGACTTGCTGGCTCTGGCCGACAAGTCGGCCGATCTGGACCCCTGGACCCTGGGAGAGGCACTGCGCCCCATCGCACGCTTTGTGGTGGGCGATCGTAAACAGGGCTATACGCTGAGCCATCCCAAACTGGGCGAATACTTCCGCGAAGAGGTCCTACACCAGGAGGCGAAACAGGTGCAGCACCGCTTTGCGGCATGGGCGCAAGAAACTCTCGCCACATTGGTAAAAGGGGAAACGCCCGCCGAAGCGGTTTCTCCCTACCTGCTGCACTATGCCAGCGTCCATTTCCAGCAGATTGGCGACCTGGAATCCCTCTCCCAACTCATCGAAACACCCGCCTGGTACAGAGCCAGCCGCACCTACGACCCCAGCCGCCACCTCTTCGCCGCAGACGTGGAACGCGCCCTGACCATGGCTGAGGAGCGTGTACCCACAGGCGCAGTGGACACCCTGCCCCAAGTGGTGGCCTGGAGCCTGCTCTACGCCACCGTGCGCACGCTGGCAACCAACGTACCGCTTGAAGCGCTAGAAGCGATGGTCCTGCTGGGCGAGCACGAACGCGCCCTGCGCTACGCCGCCCTCATCACTGATCCCGAACAACAAGCCGACGCCTACCGGCGCATGGCTCTGACACTGCTCACACACGACGTCCCCAACGCCACTGCGCGCGCCCGTCAGATTTTGCAAAACGCCCTCGCCGCCGCCGAAAAAATTGAACGCTACCGCGACCGCGCACACGCCCTCGCCACCATCGCCCAAGCCTTCGTTCAACTTGGCGATACCAACCACGCCCTCGCCGTCGCCGAAAAAATTGAAGATGATGACAAACGCGCACACGCCCTCGCCAACATCGCCCAAGTCCTTGCCCAGGCTGGCGATACCAACCACGCCCTCGCCGTCGCCGAAAAAATTGAACGCTACCGCTTCCGCGCACACGCCCTCGCCAACATCGCCCACGCCTTTGCTCAACTCGGCGCTACCAACCACGCCCGCCAGACCCTCCAAATCGCTCTCGCCGTCGCCGAAAAAATTGAAGATGATTACACACGCGCACACGCCCTCGCCAACATCGCCCAAGTCCTTGCCCAGGCTGGTGATATCAACGACGCCCTCGCCGTCGCCGAAAAAATTGAAGATGATTACACACGCGCACACGCCCTCGCCAACATCGCCCAAGTCCTTGCCCAGGCTGGTGATATCAACGACGCCCTCGCCGTCGCCGAAAAAATTGAAGATGATTACACACGCGCACACGCCCTCGCCAACATCGCCCAAGTCCTTGCCCAGGCTGGTGATACCAACCACGCCCTCGCCGCCGCCGAAAAAATTGAATTCGACTTCTTCCGCGCACACGCCCTCGCCAACATCGCCCAAGTCCTTGCCCAGGCTGGTGATACCAACCACGCCCTCGCCGTCGCCGAAAAAATTGAAGATGATTACACACGCGCACACGCCCTCGCCAACATCGCCCAAGTCCTTGCCCAGGCTGGTGATACCAACCACGCCCTCGCCGTCGCCGAAAAAATTGAACGCTACCGCGACCGCGCACAAGCCCTCGCCAACATCGCCCAAGCCTTCGTTCAACTTGGCGATACCAACCACGCCCGCCAGACCATCCAAATCGCCCTCGCCGTCGCCGAAAAAATTGAAGATGATGACACACGCGCACACGCCCTCGCCAACATCGCCCAAGCCTTCGTTCAACTTGGCGATACCAACCACGCCCTCGCCGTCGCCGAAAAAATTGAACGCTACCGCGACCGCGCACAAGCCCTCGCCAACATCGCCCAAGCCCTTGCCCAAGCTGGCGATACCGACCACGCCCTCGCCGTCGCCGAAAAAATTGAACACTACCGCGACCGCGCACAACCCCTCGCCACCATCGCCCAAGTCCTTGCCCAGGCTGGCGATACCGACCACGCCCTCGCCGTCGCCGAAAAAATTGAAGATGATTACACACGCGCACACGCCCTCGCCAACATCGCCCAAGCCCTTGCCCAAGCTGGCGATACCGACCACGCCCTCGCCGTCGCCGAAAAAATTGAAGATGATTACAAGCGCGCACAAGCCCTCGCCACCATCGCCCAAGTCCTTGCCCAGGCTGGCGATACCGACCACGCCCTCGCCGTCGCCGAAAAAATTGAACGCTACCGCGACCGCGCACAAGCCCTCGCCACCATCGCCCACGAACTTGCCCAGGCTGGTGATATCAACCACGCCCGCCAGACCCTCCAAACCGCCCTCGCCGTCGCCGAAAAAATTGAAGATGATTACAAGCGCGCACAAGCCCTCGCCAACATCGCTCACGCCCTTGCTCAGGTTGGTGAGGCCGACCACGCCCGCCAGACCATCCAAATCGCCCTCGCCGTCGCCGAAAAAATTGAAGATGATTACAAGCGCGCACAAGCCCTCGCCACCATCGCCCAAGCCTTTGTTCAACTTGGCGATACCAACCACGCCCGCCAGACCATCCAAATCGCCCTCGCCGTCGCCGAAAAAATTGAGCTCAACAGCCTCCGCGCACAAGCCCTCGCCACCATCGCCAACACGCTAACCGAAATCGCAGAAAGCCAACCAGAAGTGGTAGCACAACTGGTGGCGACCGCCTTCCGCTACGCTCGGGCGCAGGGACGAGATAGTGCATGGGCGCATATCGCTGCCTTCGCGCCGGTGCTGGGCCGGCTGGGTGTCATCACGGAGACGTGGGAACGCATTCAGGCGGTGGAGGCGGTGGTGGGGGGCGCAGCCTGAGCCACACAAAAAGGGCGGCATGCCTCTGCACGCCGCCCTGTGCCATCCGGCAACGTTGGGCTTAGTGTGAATCGCCTTCCTCATGCATGTGGCCGTCTTCGTGCATCTCGCCCATGCCGCCCTCTTCGTGCATGTTCTGCATGCCCATATCGTCGAACGTGCGAATGTAGTTCACCACATGCCAGCGGTCTTCTTCACTCAGCACATTCTCCCACGCCGGCATCGCCGTGCCTTCAACCCCGTGGCTGATGATCCAGAACAAGCCACCGTCCGGGAGCATTTGCACGTGCCCCATGTGCAGGTTCGCCGGTTTGGGGTCCAGCCCCGCCGCCGCAGGCCCATCGCCATAGCCTTCATCCCCGTGGCACGAGGCGCAATTTTGGGCATAGATTTCGCGCCCACGCGCAATGGATTCCTCTGTGGCGGGAATGGGGTTTTCCAGTTGCAGGGCTTCTTCGGGCAAGCCATGCGCTTCGGCGTGCGCTTCATCGGCCACGTGCTCCTCGCTCGCATCATGCGCCGGAGCTGCGGAAACATCATGCTCGCTTTCATCTGGTGCGGTCGCCGTGTTCCCACCGCACGCCGCCAGCACCAACGCCAACAGAACCAACACCACACTCAGCCAACGCACTTTGGTTCGCATACCACCCTCCTTTGGGTATTTTGTTGCAAGAGCCCCACCCCCAGGGGGGTGGGAGAAGAAGCGTAAATCCGCTCGCCATTTTGCGCAAGTTGCGTAAAATAGGGCTTATCAACCAACATGCCATTGAGGGACCAGCATGGGTTCATTGGAAACGTGGAGCGCCGTCGCCGCCAGTTTTTTGCTCTTGCAATGCATCGTCGGCATGTTGATCCTGGCGGCGCTGGGGTTTGGGCTCTGGAAAGGCATGGCCTGGGTTGTCGCCCACGCCGACCTCGCCTTCCAGAAAGCCCACACCTACCTGCAAGAAGGTCGCCGCCACCTGCGCCGTATCGAGCAACGCGTGAGCGCCCCCTTTGTGCGGGCAAACGCCCTCTTGGCGGGGGCTGAAGAAGCCTTGCGAGTCTTGCGCCAACGAGAAGGAGGAGACCACCAATGACTGAAACCCTTATGCCACTTTTCACCGCCTTCGCCTGGTTCTCGCTGACGTTCGTCATCGTCGCCGGAGTGGGCATTCTCTCCATGCCGCTGGTTCTTGGGAAAGCGCAAGCAGCGCTACGCGCCCAACCGCCGCATGGGCCGGCATGGGCGCACCGCGTCTGGTACGAACGCCGCCGCGTGTACGGCGTCATCTTCGCCGTCGCAACCGTAGCGGGTCTGCTGGTCGCCTTGCCGCATCTCTTCTGAACCCCACACTTGGCAACCAAAAACGCCGCGCGGCAAAGGTCCGCGCGGCGTTTCACTTTCCCCCCGCAAGCCGTCAAAGCGCCTCGTCCATCTCCACATCCAGCGCCGTGGTCAATTCGCGCAGGAAGAGCTCCGCATCCGTCACCAGCCCCACTGCTTGCCACGAACCGCGGTCAGCCAGCTTGGTGACCACCGCCGGGTTGATATCCACCGCAACGGTCTTCACGGTCGCCGGCAGCATGTTGCCGGTGGCAATGCTGTGCAGCATGGTTGAAATCATCAGCACCAGTTCCACACCGGGCAGCGCCGCCCGCATGGCTTTCTGCGCTTCGATAACGTCGGTAATCACGTCCGGCAGTGGGCCGTCGTCGCGGATGGAGCCGGCGAGCACCAGGGTAATGCCCTTGCGGATGGCTTCGTACATGACGCCGCGCGTGAGAATGCCCTGCTCCACCGCGGCGCGCAACGAACCGGCGTTGCGAATGGCGTTGATGGCGCGCATATGGTGGCGGTGCCCCCCTTCAACCGGCACACCGCTTTGCAAGTTCACCCCCAAGCTGGTGCCAAACAGCGCCGCTTCAACATCATGCACGGCGATGGCGTTGCCGCCAAAGAGCACGTCCACGTAGCCGTTGCGAATCAGCGCCGCCAGATAAGGTCCCGCCCCGCTGTGAATAATCGCCGGACCGGCCACCACGAGGATTTTGCCGCCGCGCTCTTTCACCTGGCGCATCTCGCGCGCAATTTCATGAATCATCAACTTCTTGGGCTTTTCCGAACTCACATCACTCTGCATGAAGGAGAACACATCCGCCTGGCGCGAACGTTCCAACGGGCGCACCCGAATACCGGCATGCCCCACCACCACATGCTCCCCCTTCTTGACTTCGAGCATGGGCTTGGTCATCGCCGTTTCGTTCTCCCAATCCACCACAATCGCCACATCCATTTCGATGGGATAGACCGGCACCCAACGCCCATTGATACGCACCTCGGTCGGCAAATTGGTGGTGCTGTAAAAATCGGGCGGCAACGCGCCATCCTTGGGCGCCGGCTCCGTGCGCACATCCTGCGCCGTCACCAGCGACGCCCCCAAGTTTTGCAACTGCGCCAGAATCTCGTGCAACGTCTCTTCATCTTCGGCTTTCACGCGCAACCGCGCATAACTGGGGTCTTCCTTGTGGCGGCCAACTTCAATGTGCAAGACATCGAAATCGCCGCCCATGTCCATAATCGTGTCGAACGCTTTGGGCAGAATGAGCGAGTCAATGATATGCCCACGCAACTCCACATCTTCGGTAAACAGCGGTGTCATCCTTCCTCACCTCTCGCTTGTTGTTTTGCACACCATGACAGACGTTGTCAGGTACGCATTGTTTCGGGCACCAGCATAACGCCTTCGCGGCGCAAGGCAATTTGAATCGTCTCGCCGGGCGCCAGCCGCAACGGTGTGTAGGCGTAGTGGGGAAAGTGAATTTCCAACACGTGCCCATTGGGCACTTCCACAAACAACACGCGCACCTGCGCCCCCTCACGCACCTCGCGGATACGAGCCTGCATCTGGTTGAAGCGCACCGTCTCCGCCACCGGGCGGTCGGGATAGAGAATTTTGACATCCTCGGGGCGCACATACGCCGTCACGCGCGGGTGGACGGGCACAGGTTGCGGCGCCGCCCAAAGCGGCAAACCGTCCCAATCCAGCAGAATGCCCGTCGGCTCCACGCGCACCACCGTCGCCCGAAAGAGATTGCGCACACCAATGCTTTCCGCCACCGCCAGGCTGGACGGACGCCGCACCACTTCCTCAATGGGACCCACCTGCATCACGCGCCCTTCCCGAATCACCGCCAGGCGGTCGCCCACCGCGAACGCATCTTCCAGCCGGTGCGTCACGTAGAGCACCACCAGCCCCAACTCCTCCTGAAGCGCCTTCACATCGGCTTGCAGGCGCTCGCGCACCGCCACATCCAGCGCCGAAAAAGGCTCGTCCAGCAAAAGCAAGCGCGGCGAAGAAGCCAGCGCGCGCGCAATCGCCACACGCTGCTGTTGCCCCCCCGACATCTGGCGCGGATAGCGGTCGGCAAGGTGGGCGATATGCATCCGTTCCAGCCACTCACGGGCGCGGCGGTCGGCGTCGGGCTGGCGGCGCAGGGGGAAACGGACATTTTCCAGCGCGGTCATGTGGGGAAAAAGCGCATAGTGCTGAAACACGTAACCCACGCGCCGCTTGCGCGCCGGCAGGTTCACCGTTGGCGCGCCCGGACGCCGCCGAAAGAAGATCGTACCCTCAAAACGGATTTCCCCCTCGTCGGGCGTGAGCAAGCCGGCAATGGCGTTCAGCACGCTGGTTTTGCCCGCCCCCGACGGCCCGAAAAGCACCAGAATTTCACGCCCCACGTCCAGGCGCATGTCGAGCGTGAAGGCGTCAAGTTGTTTGCAAAACGCCACGTGGAGCAAAGCGTTTTCATGCGGCATGGCGGCTCATCTCCACTCGGCGCACGCCCCACAACGCCAAAAACGCCAGCGCCGTCATCAGCAAGACCATCTGGTTCGCCAGGTCGTACTGGCGGTTCTGCACAGCGTCGTAAATGGCAAGCGGCAGGGTTTGCGTGCGCCCTGGAATGTTGCCGGCGACCATCAAGGTTGCGCCAAATTCACCTAACGCCCGTGCGCCACCCAGCAGCACCCCCGCCAGAATACCGCGGCGGGCGAGGGGGAGTGTGATATGCCAGAAAATCTCCACCTCGTTGACGCCCAACGTCCGCGCGGCGTTTTCCAGCGCCGGGTCAACATCGGCGATTGCCGCCTGCACCGACTGCACCATGAGCGGCAACGCCACCACGGTTGAAGCCACAGCCGCCGCTTGCCACGTAAACAATATGTCCAGATTCAGCCACGCCACCAGTGGGCTTCCACGCCCCAACGCGCGCAGCAAGTAGTAGCCCACAACGCTGGGCGGCAAGACCAGCGGCAAGTTGAGCAACGTTTCCACAAACATGCGCCCCCGAAACTGCAAGCGCGCCAGCGCCCAGCCCAGCGGCACACCCAGCACCATCAAGGCGGCTGTCGCCACCGCCGTAATGCGAATGGATAACCAGAACGCCGTCCACATCATCTTTCTCCTCGTTCAAGGCCGCAACGCGGCAGAGTATAACGCGCCGCACGGCAAAGGCAACGTGCTCATTTGCGCGCAGGCTGCGCCCCACCCAACACCCGCACCGCCCAGAGCAGGCGTTGCACCACCGTGGCGAAGACCAGCGCCGTCATCAACCAGTAGAGCGGCACAAGAAAGCGCGGCATGAGCAAAAAGAGCGTGAAGAAGACGAACGTTTCCACACCCCCCACCAGCCCCGCCGGCATGGCGAGCGTCGTGGTGCGCGGTGTCTGGGCGGCGCGTTTTTCCAGCACCCCCGCCAGATACATCCACGACGCCGCGTTGAGGTAGAACGAAGCCAGCAGGCACGCCAGCGCCGGCCACACCCGCGGCGACGCATGCGCGGCGGCAAGCGCCAGCGGCAAAAAGGCGTACACGCTGAAATCGGCGAGAATGTCCACGTAGCCGCCCAGGTCGCTTGTGCGCGCCTGCGCCCGCGCCACAGCGCCATCCAGCGCGTCGAGCACGCGGTTCACCAGCCAGGCCGCGCACGCCCAGGCGAACATGCCCCGCCAGGCGCACACCACCGCCGCCATCCCAACGCCCCACCCCGCCAGCGTCAACGCCAGGGGGGAAACCGGTACGACGTGCGCCAGCGGCATGAGCGCCGCATCTTTCCAGCGTCGCAAGCGTTCATCGAACATCGCCCATTCTCCTTCCCAAAAGAAAAATGGCGAGATGAGACGCCTCATCCCGCCATAGGGTCGTTCAGTTTTGGGCTTATGCCTCTTGCGTGCGGATATGCGCTTTCCCCGCAGCGTCCACATAGGTGCAGGGACGCTCTTCGGGCGCATCCATCTCGGCCGTCTGAAACACGTAGGTGCGCCCCGGACGATTGCTGAACCCCACATGCCCCCCATGCGCATCCATCGCGTAGATGGTCAACACGTTGGCGAACTCATCATCGAGCGCATAGAGGTCGGCGGTCGCTTCGCGGGCGGCGTTCCAGAGCGGCAAGCCCATTTTCATGTAGAGCACAATCGAGCGCGCGGTATTCGCCCGCAACGCCATTTCGCCGCGCCCGGTACACGCCGCCGCGCCATACCGGTTATCGGCGTAGCCGCCCGCGCCCGGAATGGGCGTATCCCCCACCCGGCCGGGATACTTCCACGCCCAGCCGCTTGTACTCGTTGCCACGGCAATGTTGCCCTGCGCATCGCGCGCCAGCACCACCACCGTGCCCATCACGCCCGAACCGGCGTCTTTGGCGGCTTGCTCGGGGTCGCGCGCCAAATCGCGCGCAAAGCGGCGCATGTGGTCATAGTAGCGCGCCACATCTTCGGGCACATCGCTCGCCGTCAACCGCTCGCGCCAAATGCGCTGCGCCTCGTCAGTCAGCAACTCGGCTTCCTCGAACCCCATTTCACGCGCAAAGCGCGCCGCGCCCTCACCCGCCAGCAGCACATGCGGCAATTCTTCCATCACTTTGCGCGCCACCAGCACCGGGTTGCGGAACCCTTTGAGCGCCGCCACCGCGCCGGCTTTGAGTGTGCGCCCATCCATCACCATCGCATCCAATTCGACTTCCCCCAGCAGGTTGGGAAGCCCGCCGTAGCCGACGGTATGATCATCGGGGTTGTCTTCCACAATGCGCACCACTGCAATGGCGGCATCCAACGCCGACGCCCCCTCACGCAGCAAGCGCATGCCTTCATCAAACCCAACCGCCGCATTGCGCGACGCCACCAGCATCGGTTTCGTCATGGTGTTGCCTCTCCCTTCTCGTCTTTGAGCGCCACACGCCGCACCCTCGCCTGGTACACATCAGGACGACGGTCCTCGAAAACGGGGATTTTGCGGCGCACTGCTGAAACAGTTGCGACATCCACATCGGCTGTCAACAGAACGGGGGTTGTCCCGGCTTCAACAATCGGTTCGCCCCACGCATCCAACACCACCGAATGCCCGCCGAAGCGTGTGCCGTCGGTTTCGCCACAGCGGTTGCATGCCACCACAATCGCCTGATTTTCGATGGCACGCGCGCGCAACAAGGTGCGCCAATGCGCCAAGCGCGTCTGCGGCCATTGCGCGCAAATCAAAAAGACCTGCGCTCCTTCCAGTGCATACCGCCGAAACAGTTCAGGAAAACGCAGGTCGTAGCAAATCGCCAACCCCGTTGCCCCCCACGGGGCATCCACGAGGACGGCTTCTTCGCCGGGGGTCAGCCACTGGTCTTCGTCCATCAGGCGAAACAGGTGCACTTTGCTGTACGTGGCGGCGACATCTCCAGATGGGGTAAAAAGCGCCGCCGTATTCGCCGGGCGACCATGCAAACGCCCCAACAACGAGCCGTAGATGAACAGCCCATGCCGCCGTGCCAGCGCCGCCGTTTCAGCGAACAAGCCCTCATGCGGATGGGTAGCGTAGGCGTCGGCATGCGCCAAATCGTAGCCATGCCCCCAGAGTTCCGGGAGCACCAGCAGATCGCTCCCCCGCGCGGCGGCTTCGGCCGCATACGCCGCCACCGTCGCCATATTCGCGGTGGGGTTCGCCTGCTCAACGCTGAATTGGGCGATCGAAATGCGGACGGTGGTCATGGCATGCTCACTCAGGCAGGTAGTCCCAAATGTGGTGTTGCACCGCATACGCGGCGGCTTCGGCGCGATTGCCAAGCCCAAGTTTATGTAAAATACTGCTCACATAATTGCGCACCGTGCCACTGCTCAGATAGAGTTCACGGGCAATTTCCTTGTTGGTTTTGCCTTCGGCCAGCAGCGCCAACACGCGCAATTCCTGGTCGGAAAGGTCGCGGAAGGCTGAGGCTTCGGCTTCGCGCTCGGCATCACGCACCCGCTCAAAGACGCGGCGCGTCAACTTGGGGTCCAGCAGGGCTTCCCCCTTGCCGACGGCATCCAGGGCACGCACCAGGTCGTCGCTCCCAATCTGTTTGAGCACATACCCACTCGCACCCGCCCGTATCGCATCAAACAACAAATCATCTTCGGCATACGACGTGAGGATGATGACTTCTGTCTCTGGATAGGTGGCTTTGATTTCCCGCGTGGCTTCAATCCCGTTCTTGCCAGGCAAGCGCACGTCCATCACCACCACGTCCGGGCGGTACTGTGCCACGCGCGCCAGGGCTTCGTCTGCGGTGCTGGCTTCGGCCACCACCTCAAATTGCGGGTAGCGGTCGAGTAAGGCTTTCAACCCCAACCGCACCACTTCATGGTCATCAACCAGGAGAATGCGCAACTTCTTCATTGTCTTCGTCCTCGCACTTTCTACCTATGCTCTTCAAACAGGGATTGGGCTTCTGTTCAACAACGCATGGCGTCAGCGGTTTATGCTTCTTGAAACATATTCGGAATTGTGATTTCGACAATTGCGCCACCTTCGGGGCGATTGCGGATGACCGCACGCCCCCCCAGCATGCCCGCCCGCGCCAGCAAATTGGGCACACCACGCCCACCCCGGCGATACGCCCCGCCTTCGGGCAATCCACGCCCATTGTCGGCGATGAGCAGGCGCACAGCATCGGCATCGCCCCGCACCACCACGCTGGCCTGTGTCGCGTGGGCGTGTTTCACAATGTTGCTCAGGGCTTCGCGCACCATTTGCTGCACATGCTTGCTGGCTTCAGGCGAAAAATGGGGGACATTGCCTTCGATACGGAAATCAATCTCCAACCCACTTGACGCCCGAAATTCCTCCACCACCTCGCCCAGCAACTCTTCCAGCGAGCCCTCGGTTTCGGCAAGGTCGAAAATGTAGCGCCGAATATCAGCGATGGTCTCATTGAGGGCTTTCATCACATGCTGAATGAGCCGCTCCGCCGTCTCGGGGTCGCTGCGCACAAGGTGGTAGGCGTTTTCCAGTACCAGCCCCGCGCCGTAGATGGATTGGATGGTGCCATCGTGCAATTCGCGCCCAATGCGTTGGCGGTCAGCCGCCAGCGCACGTTCGCGCCCCATCACGACCACCAGGCGCTGCAATTCGTGGCGGAAGATGGTCAAGGCGCGGGTCATGGCATACGCCAGCACCATGCCCACCGCCGCCTGAAAAACGTCAATGGGAATGCCTGTCGCATAGTAAAACCAGGAGCGGCCGTCGGCTGAACGCGGGATAAAAAGCCCACTCACAATGGCGTAGAAGCCAAAACTAAATCCCGCAATGCGCAACCAATCCACAATGAATGAAGGCAATCCCATGCGCTGAATCTGCTCCGCCTCGCGGCGCAATCCCCATGCCGCCAGCAAGGACGCTGGAAACACGATACTCGGACGCCCCAGACGTTGCACCCACAGCAGCACTTCGCCCGCCGGCATGCCTCGCAGTTGGGCGCCGATGGCAAGCATGCTCCCAAGCACTGCCAGCAACCACGGCAGATGCTCACTCACGGGGTGTACCCAGTTCAAACGCAAGGCAAAATGGAGCAGAAAAGCGTAGGCGACAATGTACAACAGGGCATGCCCCAGCCGCAAGGCTTCGATGGCTTCACGCGAAAGATAGACTTGTTGCAGGGGGATGAAAATGTCCGCCCAAATTGCCAGCGAAATGGTCAACCCGAAGGCGGCCAGCAAAGGCACAGAGCGCGCCAGTTCCAATTGGCTTTCACGCCGCCATTGAAGCAACACCGCCAACCCCAAAATGAAATGCCCTTGCGCGTTGAGGGCTTGCACCAGCAAGCCATTGACGGCGAAAAATTGGCGCACGGCGTCAAGCACTCGCCGCCTCCTGCAATGCTTTGCGAATATCCTGCTGGTGCATGCGCTCGTGCATGGCAATAATGCGGAACAACTTGCCCCGTTCAATCTCGCCAAAGACAGGGTGGTGCACTTTTTCCACCATGCCCTCTTCGCCAATCTCGGCGAGCGTTGCCATTGTTTGCGCGCGCACATCCGCCAGGCGCTGCAACAATTCGGGCAACGAGAGCGCCCGCAACGCCTCGGTTTGCTTGCGGTTCCAGGCGTCAAGGTCGAAGGTGGCGGCAAACTCGGCCAATTCCTCAGGCGTGGCAGTGATGGTGCGCAGATGGTCGGCTTCGCTGTGCGCCAAGTGCGCCAGCACATCGAAGGCGCTCCATTCGTCATTCACACGCGCCGCGCGTAAGGTCGCTTCATCGCACCCTTCGATGAGCGCCAATGTTTCGGCGCGCGTTTCTTCAAGTTTGCGCCGTGTTTTTTCCAGAAACATGGTCCCCCCTCATTCACATGGTGGTTGTATCCTGTGGAACGGGCTCATGCCACCAGGATGGATAGTGAACTTCGGTTTGAATCTGCGCCAGCACCGCCGCCACCAGCGCCTGCACATCCAGCGCCGATTCGGCGCGGCGCACTTCGTGCAGTTTGGCGCGTGTTTCCACGCGCTTGGGTTCCAGCAGAGTACAGGCGTCATCTTGCGGCAAAATGCTGATATCAAACGTGCCAATGCGGTGCGCCTCGTCAATGATTTCCTGCTTATCCATGCCAATCAATGGGCGCAACACCGGCATGGTGGCTGCATCTTCAATAGCGGCAAGGTTTTCCAACGTCTGGCTGGCGACTTGTCCTAACGATTCGCCGGTAATAAGCGCCTTGGCTTTGTCCTCGCGCGCAATGGCTTCAGCAATGCGCAGCATGAACCGCCGATACAGAATGGTGCGGAACTTTTCGGGTGTGTAGGCGATAATCGCCTGTTGGGCTTCGATGAAGGGGACGATGGTCAGTTTGAGAGGTCCATGCCAGTCCGCCAACAGGTCCGCCAGCCGACGCGATTTTTCTTCGCTGGCGCGGTCCATAAAGGGCTGCGAATGAAAATGCACCAAATGCACATGCAGCCCGCGCTTCATCATGCGCCATGTGGCCACGGGGGAATCAAGCCCGGCGCTAAACAGCGAGACGGCGCGCCCCGCTGTTCCCACCGGCAAGCCGCCAGGCCCGCGAATTTTGCCAATGTACACCAATCCGCGCTGTTGCGCGACTTCAACAAACACCTCCACATCGGGAGAAGAAAGGTCAACGCGCCAACCCGTCGCCTCAGCCACGGCGGCGCCCACTTCGCGCCCAATGTCTTGCGACGTAAAAGGGTAGTGTTTCTCGGCACGTTTGGCACGCACTGCAAATGTTTCCGCCGGGGGATGAACACGCGCCTGCGCCACCGCCGCCGCCGCCAAAGCCGGCAACGTTGGTTCTACTTCCGCCGCGACGCTGATTGTCGCCAAACCGAAGACCTTTTGCAGACGCGCCAAGGCTTCGGGCACATGCTCGGGGCGCATTCCCCGCACAAGCATACGCCCACGCAGCCGTTTGACGTTGGGCGCACCCAGCGAGCGTAAAGCGGCTTCCACGTTCCGTTTGAGCCGCCGCTCAAAAAAATCGCGATTTCCGCCCTTCAATCCAATTTCATGGTAATGCAACACCAAAACCGGGCGTTCCGGTATCACAAAATCTTGTGTCATGAGATGAACTCCACCATTCGGCAAACTCGCAAGGGGTATTGTGTCGCAAAACAAACAGTCGGTCAATCTTCAAGAAAGGAAACCCCTTTTGTCATTCAACACCATACCAGGACAACAAAAAAACCCGCTCGAATTGAGCGGGTTTTGGTTGCACCCTGACAACTGAATAGGGTATGGCGAATCGCTGCACAGTACGATGAAGCCCTCGCGCGTTAGTACCGGTAGGCTACACGTGTTACCACGCTTCCACCACCGGCCTATCGAACTGGTCGTCTCCCAGCGCGCTTACCCTCTCGCGGAGGTGGGTGGCCTCATCTTGGGGCGAG